>NZ_JBHXTO010000017.1:0-99930 GCF_042677425.1 Streptomyces sp. NPDC127119
GCAGTCGACGCCCGGGGTCCTCACCGAGCAGGCCGTCTACCTCGGGGCTTCCGGGCTCGCGGGGGTGGGGCGCTTCCTGGTGCTGCGACTGTTCGTCTTCGCGGGTGACCGCGAGCGGACGGGGCTCGGCGAGGTCTCCCGACCGCGCTCTGCACGCACCGCGACCCCGGTGGCCGTCGCTTGTGTGTCGCGCACGCAGGTGTCCCGTTCTCAGCTCGTACTCGCGGCCGGTGCCTGATCGGCCCACCGACTCCGGATCAGGCGAGTGCCCTGCACGGGCTGGCAGGATCGGCGGCATGTCGGTGGATTCGTTGGTGGTCCGGGCCCGTGGGCTCTGGGAAGACCTGGCCCAGGTGCCGGTGTCGTTCGACCCGCCTGGCGCAGTGAACGTGGTGGTCTCCCCGCGGTCCAGGCTGTGTCCGAACGGCTGGGTCGGAGTGGTCGCCCTGGGTGGCTCAGCGATCGTGACCGCGCCGAACGACAGTGCCGCCCAGTTCGTTCGTGACGCACTGGGGTGCCTGCCTGTGGAGGCCGTCGTGGATGGCGTACTGGTTCGGGAGGTCCTACCGGTACGGCGGGTGCTCGGGCCGGCAGCGCTCGCCTATGTGTCTCCAGCGGGCTTTCGGCCGGTGGAAGCTGGTGCGTTGGCGGTGGAGCAACTGCCGCCCGCTCATCCGGACTTGCGTCGTTTGGAGCACGTGGCCGGTGATGACGACGCCGGTGAGGCTTCTCTGGACGAGATCACGTCGCCCGCGTTCGTGGTCCGTGAGTACGGCCGCGTGGTTGCCGCCGCGGGATATCGGGACTGGCCGAGGCGTACGGCCCATGTCAGCGTACTGACCGCGCCGGAAGCGCGCGGGCGAGGACTGGCACGGGTGACAGGGTCGGCGGCTGTCACTCAGGCCCTCACACGCGGGCTTCTGCCGCAGTGGCGTGCGCGACCGCCCGCCTCCCGGCGCGTCGCGACCGCATTGGGATTCGTGGAACTGGGCTCCCAACTCAGCATTGAGATCGCTTGAGACGTGCTCCTAGCCTGCGAGGGCTTCCTCCGCACGGTCTCCCCCGGTCACGGCGTCGGGAAGATCAGCCGTACGTCGTACGTCCGTTCCGCGTCGCGCAGGGCCGGGAACAGCGCGGTACGCAGTTCGCGGACCTCCTGCGCGTGCGTGTCGAGGAACTGTCGGCGCAGGGTCCGCCGGAGCGGTTCGCGGGCGGCTTCGACGGGACGCATGCAGGTGGCGTACGCGCTGCCGAGGGCGCGGTCCTGACGGGCGTAGTCCGCCGTGCTCGCGTTCATCATCGTCTTGTCGACGAGGGCGAAGAACGCCTCCTCGTCGCGGACCCGGTAGCCCTTGCCGGCGAGGCAGCCGGGCAGGGTACGCAGGGCCCGTACGGCGGCGGGGTCGCGCCGCGAGGCCGAGAGTTCACCGAACCACAGCCGCTGCAAAGGGAGATAGGCCTCCCGTACCTTCTCGCCTGCGGCTTGGCCTCGCGTGCGGCAGCGACGGATCTCGGCGTCGCTGCCCGTCCGCACCGGAGTGGCACTCGACGCGAGTACAGGCACCTCGGTGCCGTGGCCGAAGCCGTGACGGCCGAGGTAGGCGAGGTCGGGCAGTTCGGCATACGAGATGAAGGCGAGCGGAGGCTCAGGCGGCAGCCCGGTTCCGGCCTCGCGGGCGCAGTCGGCAGCGACGGAGCGTGCCACCTGCTGCCTCAGGACGTCCAGGCCCTGGGTCCAGCGGGACTCGGCCCCGGTCGCGGGGAGCACCATGAGCGCCGGGTCGTCGGGCAGGGTGCGGGTCACCTTTGCGGGTGCCACGGTGGCGGGCGGCCCCGGTACAGGCCCGGTCGCGGCGGTCGGCTCCGTCGTAACCGAACACGCGCCGAGCAGCAGCGCGGCCGTCGTCGCGAGGGCCGCGCGCGCCAGAATCGTACGGGTCACGTCCATCCGTCCTTCCGCCGGTACGGGGCGCCGGTACGGGGCGCCGCCGGACAGGCGGCACCCCGTGGGTCTGGGCCGAGGTCAGTGGGTGATCGTGACGCTGTCGCCGCCTTCGAGGAGGCTGGACACGCTGAACGGCACGTTGTCGTTGACGTCGGTGCACAGCCAGTACGTGGAGTCGTTGATGCTGTGGTTGCCGTCATAGGCCTGGACGTAGCGCTTGGCGCAGGTGAACCAGGTGCCGTCGGAACGGCGCAGGCGGCCCGCGTAGTAGTCGTACAGCCGCGAGCTGCTGTTCAGGGAGTACGTCAGGTTGAGGTCGCCGCAGGTGCTGGTGGCGGACTTGTTCCGGACGGTGCCCTGGCTCTCGTACTCACCGGTCGTGATGGCCGAAGCGGTACAGGCCGCCGGGGCGGCGGACGCCACGGGGGCCAGCGCCACGCCGGTGCCGGCGCAGACGAACGCCAGCGCCCCGGCCATCAGGCTCCGGTTGATGGTTCTCCTCTTCGACATGTTTCGTGTCCCCTCTCCGTTCGGGGCACGGACCGTGGTCGGACCGGCCCGTGCGGTGCCGCGGGAAACACTCGCAGCGCCCGCCCCGGCGCCACCACGACCTTCGAAACGGCTCGAAAGTCCCAGGCCCGGCAGCGGAGTTCAGCGCTCCGGCGGGGCGGGCGGGGAAGGTGGGCCCGCTGGGGTGATAGGGGCCTCGGCGGGAACTCGGGCGCCTGAGCGACCTTGACTCGAATGTGTCGTGTCGGGCTTCCGCAGCATGGCCGCGCCGAGCGGGGTGAGGGTGTGCAGGACGGTGTTCCGCACCCGTCGGCTGCGTACCAGGCCTGCGTCCCGCAGCACGGTCGTGTGGTGCGTGGCGGTCGCGGGTGACACACCGAGGTGGCGGGCGAGTTCGGAGGTGGTCGCGCCGCAGGCCAGGGTGTGCAGGGCGGCGGCGCGGGTGCGGCCGAGCAGCGCGGACAGGGAGGCTTCCGAACGCTCGGGCGGCGCGGTCGGCCGGCTGTCGTGCAGCGGGTAGACGAGCACCGGCCGGAGGGTGTCGTCGGCCAGCGAGACGGGCGACTGCCAGCAGAAGTAGGAAGGTACGAGCCGCAGTCCGCGTCCGCCGAGGTACAGGTCACGGTCCTGTACGTAGTCGACGTGCAGGACCGGCGGGCGCCAGCGCATGGCGGGCGAGAGGCCGCTGAGCAGGCCGCCGACACCGCCGTCGAGGAGGGCGCGGGAGAGCAGGACGCGTTCGCCTGCGAGCGAGGCGCCGATGAATTCCTGGTGCGGGGCGACGACGGTGTCGTGGTAGTCGCGCAGTACCCGTACGAGTTCTCCGCGAAAGTGGCGTTCGGTGAGCCGGTACGCCCAGGTGGGGGCCCGGCCGAACCGGGCGAGCAGGGCCACCTCTTCGGCGACGCGGCGGGGTGGGGTGTCGAGGATGGCGGCGAGTCCCGGTTCGAGTCCGTCCTCGGACTCCTGCGGGGAGAGGAAGTCGGGCCAGTAGCGGGCCCGGGGCAGCACGGGGACGAGCAGCCGCCGGACGGCGGCGCCGAGCCGGGTGCCGGTGAGGGCTTCTCTGGTCGCGCGGTGCCAGTGGGCGTAGGCCCATCGGCCTTGAGAGGTCTGGAGACGGTGCAGGCTGGAAGTGATCTCCCAGAGCGGGTCGGGTGTGTTCGCCACTCGGATGAGGCTCAGGTCATCGGGCGTGAAATGGATGCGCAGCATGGCAGGGTCCCCCGGTTCGACTAGTCGTCCCGCCCGGCAGGCAGCAGCCTGTGCCTTCTCGCGCATCGGGGACAACGTACGGATCCGGCCGTTCCGTGCCGTCACCGCTGGCCCACGGGTCTCGGCCACGATCCGAGCGCGCGGCGGATGGGAGGGGGTGGCTGGGGCTGAGTGTTCGGCTGCGGGTCGGTGGGGGCCGATCGCGCAGTTCCTCACGCCCCTTACGAGCAGGGGGTAAGGGCGTGCCTGGTAGCGGGCCCCTCAGGGGCGCGGGGAACTGCGCGGCCCGCCCCCACCGACCCGCAGCCGAAGTAATCCCCGCACGAACCCACACCCGGCGGACGCGCACAAGCGAAGGATCAGAGGTACGGAAGGATCAGACGTACGACTGGAGCCAGTACAGGAGCAGGCCCGCCGCCCCCGTGCCCAGGCCGTAAGCCAGGCCGCGCAGCAGAGCGAAGGTGGCGGCGTCGCGCAGACGACGGCGTTTGCGGCGTGATCCCTTGCTGGAAACGACAGTTCGGGGCTTGTGCTTCATGGTGTTGTACGTCCTTCTGGGGGCGTGAGGAGGAGCCTGCCGGCGGTCAGTGGCCCGGGCACCGGGACCGCGGGCAGGCTTCTCGTCAGTTCGGGGTCAGAGGGAGCCGGTGCAGTCCTGCAGGCGCCGGGCGAGGCCGGCGTCGGGGCGGCACACGAGACGGTCGGCGTCGTCCTGCGTCGCCAGGCGGCGCACCTCGGCGTCCAGGGCCGGGGTGACGGGGGCCGGGGGTCGGTGGCGCCGGGTGTAGGCCGCGAACCTGCCGACCGTGCTGACGAACGTCGTCTTGACGGCGACGTCGTCGTCCAGGTCGACGACGAGGAGCAGCATCTCGCGCCAGTGCTCGGCCTCCGCGGTCTCGCCCCGGGACCTGTGCAGCAGTTGAAGGCACAGGGCGCTGGCGCCGAAGCCCGCCCCGGCGGTGAAGCGCCACCAGAACTGGGCGCTCTCGGGGTGCCCGGCCAGGTACAGCATGCAGGCGAAGACGTGTGCGCCGTCCAAGTCGACTTCCTCGGTGTCCCGGTCACGCGTCAGCAGCCGGTGGGCGTCGCTCTCGCCGAGTGTCGCGGCGTACCGCTCGACGTGCGTCGTGGCGCCTGGCTGGTCCAGGCTCCAGCTGACGAACTCCTTCAGATGGCGCAGGGCACGGGAGACGGACGGTGCGGTGTCCGGCACAGGGCTGTAGCCGGCGTCGCGGGCCAGGCGGAGCAGTCCGGCGCCGACATCGAAGGCGGGCTGTCGGGCGCGCAGGCGCCGGCCGGCCGCGGCCAGCACCTGTTCGGTGTGCGTGACGGATCCCTTCTGGGCGCTCATTCAGTTGCTCCTTCGGATACGGGCGGGCATGGCCTGCTCAAGTCGCTGCTTGGCCTTGCGGCCGTGGTAGTCGACGGTGCTGGCCGACACGCCCAGGTACCAGGCGATGTCGGCGGTGGCACAGCCGCACAGGTACCGCAGGACCATGACGTCGAACTGCCGCGACGGCAGGGTGCACAGGGCACGCGCCACGTCGTTGTCCTCGATCAGTTCGGCTAAGTTGCCCCGGTAGTTCGTCAGCTTCTCGGAGATGACGGTGCGCCGCAGGATCGCCCACGTCTGCTGGTGGACGTTGCCGTCGGCCAGGAGGTCCGGCCAGTGCGCGAGGATCTCGAAGTAGGCGCGGTGGACGGCGTCTTCGGCGTCCTGCTGATCGTTGAGTATGGCTTGCGCGAACCGGTGGTAGTCCTCGTGGTTCTTCAGATAGAGCGCCTCGAAATCCAGCGGGAAGGGCAGCACGCCGGTGGCTGTCACGGGGCTTCCACCGGCCCCCGCACGGGCATCGTCAGTCATGGATCCTCTTCGTTGAGGCAAGATGCGAACGGCTCCGCGCTACGAGATGCGCACCTGCGGCGCCTTCTGACGTCGCCTATGAAACTCGTCCGAACGGGCGAACACGCATGCGTGGCAGGGCGAACATGACAGAGCGGTACTTGAATAATTCACAAAGCTGCCGCCTACCCGTTGGTAACGCAGAGTGGCCAGCGGCTTCCCCGCGAGCGCCACGAGGTGGTCTACGCCTCTCCTGGCTCAACTGTGTTGCAGTTCACTCGCGGAACCAGCGAATCCGCTCACGCGACTCAACTCGAACGGATGAATTTATGCAGTGTTCGCACATGGAACAGCCTGCTTCTGATCCGTCACGACGCTTGACAGCACTGCCCGTTCGCGAACGGTCGGCGTCGGCGCGTGCGCGCGTCACACGTCTCCTCCGCACCGCCGCCTCGACCCCGCCTCCGCTGCCCCCGATGTGACGGTCCGTGCTGTAGGCGTCCTCGCTGTGAGCCTCTGCGCTGTGAGCCCTCTCGCCGTCCGGAGAAAAGCCGAAGCGGCACCTGTCCGCTGCGCGGTGGCGCCGGTAACGTGCCGACGGTGCTCGCTTCTGTGCTGCTCATGACACTGCCCGTCCTGATCCGGTGCGGGCGGGCCGCCGTCAACTCCTCAGCGACCCCCACGCCGCATTCGGCGAACAGGCCGCGATGAAGCCCCCCACTCAAGGAGTCCGCATGGCAACACCGCTCAGCCGTCGCACCCTTCTGGCCGCCGGCACGGGCGCCGCCGCCGGCCTGTCCCTGCCCGGCTCCTCCGCGTACGCCGGCGACCGTGGAATCAGCAGCCTGAGATTCACCCTCAACGCCCAGGTGCTGGACGGTGGTGAACAGGTCACCTCGGTCACCCTCGACGCCGCCCGGCTCGGCCCGATCGACCCCGCCAGTCTGACCACCGGCACCTTCACCGTGCATGCCAAGGCCACCAGCCCGATCCCCATCGCCGACGGGGACGTCATCTTCAGCGAGTACGACCTCGATCGCACGGTGACCGCGGTTCGGCTCGACCGCCGCGGCAACATCGTGCTCGACCTGAGCCATGCCGAGGGCCAGATCGGCGGCGGCACTCTCGGATACATCGCCGGCCGAGGCCGCAACGTCGTGCTCGACCTCGTCTACACCATCACCCAGCAGGCCCCGTTCGCCCTACGCGATCACCGTTCGATCACCGTCAAGAGCTTCGTGCAGAACCGCCGGCTGTCGGACCCCGAGGTCGACGCGTTCAGCTCCCACGTCTCCGGCTCGGGAATGAAGTACCGGCTGTACTCCCCCACCGGCGCCCACTCCTCCCGACGGAGCAAGCGACCGCTGATCGTCTGGCTGCACGGCGGAGGCGAGGGCGCCTCGCTGCCCGACTACTACGACAACGAGACCACGCTCCGAGCCAACCGCGGCGCACTGGGCTTCGCCACCCCCGAAGCGCAGCGCATCTTCGACGGCGCCTACGTCCTGGCCCCGCAAAGCACCTCCGCCTGGATGCAGGACGGCCCCCGCTTCGCCCCCCTCATCCGCGAGATCATCGGCGACGTCACGCGCGGCAACCGCATCGACCACGACCGGATCTACGTCGTCGGCTGCAGCAACGGCGGCTACATGAGCATGAAGATGACCACCGTCTATCCCGCGCTGTTCGCCGCCTCCGTGCCGATCTGCGGCGTCGTCGGATCCTTCCCGCCCGGCGGCCCGCCGCTGATCCCCGACAGTGAACTGGCACAGATCAGCACCCCCAGCTGGCTCGTCGCCTCCCGCGACGACCTCACCGTGGATCCGCAGGCCAACACCGTCCACGCGCACGAGCTCATCCCCGGCTCACTAGTGACGCTCTACGACCATGTCGTCCGGGACGGCTACCAGTTCTCCGGCCACTGGTCGTGGATCTACGTCGCCCGCAACGACCCCAGCCTCGACGGAACCCACATCTGGCAGTGGATGGCAGCGCAGCAACGACACTGACAGAGATGCCGTGTTCGGGGGTGCTGCTTTCGGGCCGGCCGTGTTCGGGACAGCTGTGGTCGGGACAGCTGTGGTCGGGGGGTGCTCGGCGAGCAGGTCTCGGCTGTCCCACGCTGCGGCCCCGATGCACCCCCGATGCGTGGGGCGCGGGCGGGAACTACTTGCGGACCCGTCCCCACGGCTTGAAGACCGAGAGCACCATCGCGAAACTCAGCAGCACCATGGCGGTGGTGGCCAGGAACGCGACGAACCAGATGTCCTGCAACGGCTGTTCACCCGTGGAGAGTTCGGTGATCGGGCCCAGAAAGAGCAACAGCATCACGCAGGCGATGCCGTTGAGGGCCAGCTTCACCGACACCCACCAGTAGCGAACGAGCCCCCACTTGGTCGCCAGCCCCAACAGGACGCCGGTGACGAGGCAGACCAGCCCTGCTGCGAGAGCCGACAGCAGCAGGGGGACGACGAAGAAGTCCGCGAGGGCCCGGTACACGGCGGTGCGGTCGTCGCCCGCGCGTAACCAGCCGATCGCCACCAGAACGGTGGAGACGACATCGATGCCGATCCAGGCTCCCGCCGATACGACATGCGTGACCAGGATGCTCTTGCGCAACCGGGCCGGGATGCTCCAGCGAACTCGGTTTCCCCGTGCCGGCGGGGTGGTGCGGGGCGTGGTGAGGGTACTCATGGCCGTCCTTGTCTGCGCAGTGCGCGGGTGATGGGTAAGAGGTAGGAAGCCCTCGACCTTGGCCAACTGGGCGCCTCGTCCCCGCACTTCCGGGAGCGAAGTCGGCGTACGCCGTGATCTCGGTGGTCCGGGACCCTCAGTCGGTCAGAACTTTCAGCGCGGCTGCGTGCACACCCGGCGCGGCGGCGAGGTAGCTCTTGCCTGCCAGTTCCCACGGCTTGCCCTCGAAGTCGGTCACGACGCCACCGGCCTCCTGGACCAGCAGCACACCTGCCGCGTGGGACCGGACGTTGTCGAACTGCCAGTGCAGATCCATGCGGCCCGCGGCGACCTGGGCGAGCTGGTGGGTCACCGGTACGGAAACCCGCACATACAACGCGGAGTTCGTCATCGCGGCGAAGGCGGAGCCCATCCGCTGCGCGAGTTCGGGGTCGTGACCCGGCTGTGCCTGCCCGGTCCCGGCGAGTGCGCCGTCCAGCGACGTCTTGGCCGACACCTGTAGCCGTACGCCGTTGAGGAACGCCCCGCCGCCCTCGGTCGCGGTGAACATCTCGTCGAGGACCGGGAAGTAGACCACCGACAGCACCGGGCGGCCGTCACGGACGAGGCTCACGCCGATGTTCCAGTCGGGCATGCCGTGCACAGCGTTGACGTTGCCACCGACCGGGTCGATGAGCCACCACTCCCCCGTGGCCAGCGGACCCGAGCCGTGCTCGTCGTTGAGCCAGCCTCCGCCGGGCAGAGCCTCGGTCAGTGCCGGGCGCAGCACGTCGACCACAGCCGCGTCATTGGCCTGGAGGTTCGCGAGCAGCTCGGACAGACCGGGCGGACGGGACTCGGTGGAGTAGCGCGTCATCATCCGGGCGCCGGCGGCGCGGACGGCGGCGACGGTGGCGGCAAGCAGTTCCTGGCTCATGGGAGGCTCCTGAAGTCGATCGAAAAGGATCTGTGTCTGTCGGTACGGGGGATGCGCCACGGCCAGCCGGCCGGCCGGTCAGGCGGCGGGCAAAGTGCTGTCGCCGATGAGCGAGTTGGGCCCGGCCGCGTCGCGCCAGCCGCGTGGTGCCGACCGTGTCGTGCCGGCCGCTGAAAGTACGCCTCGACCACGCCTGGCTCCGCAAGCAGGTCCGGGCGTCGGTCGAGGAGGTCACCGCCGGCTGGTTACTCCGCCAGCGGAAGGGCCACGGCGCCCGGATGCGCAGGCGCTTCGGCTTCGTCGAGCATCGCCGCGGCCACGGTCTGCCGGCTCACCTTCGCACCGAGGTCGAGGAGAGGCCCGGCCTCCAGACCGACGGTGCGCCGATGGGGGCTCTCCGGTCCGTCGGCGAGCATGCCCGCGTGGAAGACGGTGCCTCCGGCCGCGAGAACGGTGTTGTCGGCTTCGACCTTGTCCGGAAGGCGGTCGCCCAGCACCTTGGCGAGCATGCCCGCCCCTTCTCCCGCCACTTCGGCCGACGCGCCCGTGCCGTAGGCACCGAGCCAGATCACGCGCCGCGGACCGGCGGCGACGACGGCTCGGGCGCCGGCCAGGAGGGTCCCGGCCCGGTTCGTACCGAGGGCGGAAAGGACCACGGAATCCCCGTCCACGACGGCGGCGATGCTCGCCGCGTCGTGCACGTCGGCCGCCACTTTGCGCAGGTTCGGGGAGTCGGGCAGGTCGATCTTCTCGGGATCACGCGCGATGGCGGTCACGGTGTGACCACGTCGCAGGGCCTGTCGGGTGAGGGCGATTCCGGTCTGGCCGGAGGCCGCGAGGACGGTGAGGTTCATGCCGAGAACGTTAGGGAGGTCCTCACTTAACATCAAGTGCATACATCTGAACCGACGATTAACCCAGACGCAATCGTGCGGCCTGGTGATGAGTTTTCGCGTCCGCACCCGTCACACCTATGACTGGGCACGACGACGCGGAAGGATGACGTGATGAGTGCGGACATGCGGCTGGAGGATCCGAACGTGAGCGGGCTAGGCGTGGGCGGGTTGCGCGAGGTCGACGAGCCGGCGTTCTCGGGGCTGGCGGAGCGGCACCGGCGGGAGCTGCACGTGCACTGCTACCGGATGCTCGGGTCGTTCGAGGACGCCGAGGACACCGTCCAGGAGACGTTCCTGCGTGCCTGGCGGCGGCGGGAGACCTTCGAGGGGCGGTCGACGTTCCGGGCCTGGCTGTACCGGATCGCCACCAACGCCTGCCTGGACCAGCTCGCCAAGTGCCGCCCGGAGCCTGCGACCGGCGGCGAGGTGCTGTGGCTGCAGCCCTATCCGGACCGGCTGCTCGACGAACTGCCCGCAGCCGACGCGGGCGAGCCGGAGGCTGTCGCCCTCGCGCGGGAGACGGTCGAGTTGGCGTACCTGGTCGCGGTCCAGCACCTCGCGCCGCGCCCGAGGGCCGTGCTGATCCTGCGGGACGTGCTCGGCTGGCCGGCGAAGGATGTCGCGGAGCACCTCGGGGACTCCGTCAACTCCGTGAACAGCGCGCTGCAACGGGCCCGCGCCGGCCTGCGGGAGCATCTGCCCGCCGAGCGGCAGGACTGGACCGGCGGCGAACAGGACGCGGATACGCGCGAGTTGGTGCGCCGCTATACCGACGCCAGCGTGGCTACCGACGTCAAGGGTCTCGCCGCCCTGCTGCGGGACGACGTCCGCTGCTCGATGCCGCCCACGCCGGGCCTGTACATCGGCCGCGACGCGGTGGTGAACGACTGGGTCGAGAACGGCTTCGAGACCATGAAGGGCCTGCGCGCCGTCCCCACCTCCGTGAACCGACAGCCCGCCGTCGCCTTCTACCTCTGGCAGAAACAGCAGGGCGCGTACCTGCCCCTGACGATCGACGTCCTACGCATCACCGACGGAACGATCACGGAGATCACCACGTTCCACAACGACCAGTTCCCACGCCTCGGTCTGCCGCAGCGGTTGCTGGCGGATGGCATGGAGTAGGCGTGATGCGGACGCTGGATACCGGCTGGCAGGCACTTCAGAACACGTGCGCAGAACGGGTCCACTTGTACGGGCCACTCAGCAACTCCTCTCAATCGATACGCGTCACAGATCCAACAGCAGGTCCCGTATCACCGTAGGCCGGGACAGGAACGGATGGTGGCCCGCGTCGACTTCGACCACGTTGCCGGCCCGCCGGGCGAACTCGCGCTGCAGCGCTGCAGGAGTGCCTCGGTCCTGCGCGCAGACGAGGTACGTCGAGGGCACCTGCTGCCACGCCGCCGCACCGACCGGCTGCCCGGTCACCTGCACGCTCTGCCGGGCGAGGTGGTCCGCCGCCTGCGCCTGGACCTCGGGATCGCAGTCCTGCAAGAAGGTGTCCACGAGCAGCTCGGGGCGGACCCCGAACGTACCGGCTTCGATGTCGACATCGAGGAACGGGGCGGGGCCGTTGCCGTCGCCGTCGCCGTCGCCGAAATCCGACAGGCTCTGTCCGACCTCGGGCAGGTAACTGGAGACCAGCAGCAGGTGACGCACCGACCCGATGCCCGCGGCGGCCTCCGCGGTGACGATGCCGCCGTAGCTGTGGGCGACCACGACGGTCGGTTCGTCGCCGGTCCGCAACACCTGCCGTACCGCGGCGACGTCCTCGGCCAGCCCCGGGCCACTGAACCCGCCGGGCAGGCCCACCTCACCGCAACTCGGCAGCCCTGGAGCCACACTTGACACTCCCCGCTCCTGCAGCAGTTCGGCGGTGCGGTGCCACCACCATGCCCCGTCCCGCACGCACGCCCCGTGCACGAACACCACTCTCATTGCCGGCCTCCACGTAAGCCTCGTCCGCTGTCTCTCTGTAGACGTTAGACGTAGTGGCTGTTACGTGAAAAAGTTGGGTCATGGGCAGACGACCGCAGCCGCAGATCAAGGACCGGCTGCTCGAAGCATGCGCCGATCATGCCCTCGCGCACGGCCTACCCGACCGGCTCGAACCGCTGGCCACCGCCACCGGCACCTCGGCCCGCATGCTCATCTACCACTTCGGCACCCGCGACGACCTGCTGCGAGCCGTTCTCGGGCGCGCACGGCAACGTCAACTCGACACTTTCGGCGACGTCCTGCGGGCGCGGCCCGACGAGCCCTACACCGTCACTCTGGACCGCGCCTGGACCTCCATCACCGGCCCGGACGGGCAGCCGTACCTGCGGATGTTCGGTCAGCTGCGCGAGAGTGCCGAGCAACAGCTGTGGCCCAACTTCCGGCGTACCGCGACGACCGACTGGCTCGGGCCGCTGGAGGACGGCCTGCTGAGCATCGGCCGACCGGACCTCGCGACGCTCGTCCTCGCCGTCATCCGCGGTCTCCTCATGGACCTCGACGCCACCGGGGACACCGCCCGGACCGGCCAGGCTTTCCGCGACTTCCTCGGCACGGTCGACCACCTGTCCGGCGCCAGCCGCTCAACCGCCCCCTGCTCGCAGGAGTAGACCGACAGCAGCACGACCGGCACGGGTAAGACGGCGGGAACGCAGTTCCGCTCCCAGCGAGACATCAGCCAGGGGTCAGTGGTGTGCTGGGTCCGGCCGCCGGGAGGGTGCCGTCCGGCGGCTCACCCCTTCGGTCGACGACCTCGTACCAGTGCGACGGCGACTGGGAACACGAGTGGGGCGTGAAGATCGGCGCTCTCGACAACCCGGGTGGACCGTCGGCATCGACCTGGAGGGGACCGGCCTGGAAGCACGCGACCACCCTCGTCACGGATGCTTCCTAAAGCGGCTCGAGACGGGCAGACGCCGCCCCCGTGAACCATGTAGTCAGAGCGCTAGCAGTGGTAGCCGTCAGGGCACTCCGCGAGTGGGCCGAGGAAGAGCCAGACCGTGAGGAGCAGCGCGCTGGAGATCGTCGCCATGATGATGAAGCGACGGAGAGCGCGCCGCCGGCGCCCGCTGTACGCCACCACGAGCCCCGCGGCCGGTGCGACCACCGCGCCAAGGGCGGCAGCCCACAAGGTGATGTCGACGGACTCCGCCATCACCTGGGGGAACCCCATGCCACGGGCGAGGGCCGGGCGCGAACAGGATGAGCGGCGTGGCCGACCACCACCACGACAGGCCCGCGATCACTCGATCCAGCGTGGACGGCATCCGGCGATCGGGCGGAGCATCACCGGGACGCCGGGCCCGAACGGCGCTGGTTGATCGCATGCCCGAAGCACAGGCAGTCCTGTGGTGCGGCAGGAGTTCGCTGTGCGAGCGATTCCGAGCTGTCACACAGTGACCGCCGGCCTCGCGCGCCTGTCACTCGTTGAGGTGCAGTACGGCCGCGTCACGTGGATCTCCGGCCACCGGTTTGTTTCTGTACATCGTGTTATGGGATGAATCGGAAGGAGCCCTGGTGACCAGCACGCTGGTGCTGGAAAGCCGGTGGGTCCGGAAGCTCGGTCAGTGGTTCTGACGGCAGCTGGTCGTTCTGACATCCCACCGCGCTCACGTTTCAGGAGTTCCTCCGTGCGAGTTCCCAGCTTTCCGCAGGTCCGTCTTCCCCTTGCCGCTCTGCTGGCCGCTGCCTGTTTGGCGGCTCCGGTGCAGGACCCGGCCCGAGCCGCGGACGGTCCCGCGGGTCATGACCGCGCGCTGCGGCAGCAGTTGCGGGATCTGACCGCCGCGCCCGACGGACCACCCGGAGCGATCGCCGTCCTCAAGCGCGGATCCCGCACCGAGGTCTACCGGGCAGGCGTCGCCGAAATCGGCACCGACCGTCCGATCAAGGTCACCGACCACATGCGTATCGCCAGCACGGCCAAGGCGTACAGCGGCGCCGTCGCCCTCCGCCTCGTCGACGGCGGGGACCTGCGTCTGAACGACACCGTCGGCAAGGTGCTCCCCCGTCTGCCGCGCGCATGGCATCGGGTTACGCTCCGGCAGTTGCTCAACCACACCAGCGGACTGCCGGACTTCAGCGCGGCCCCGGAGTTCCTGGCTCTGGTGACCGAGAACCCGCGCCGCACCTTCGACTCCCGCCGCCTGCTGGACTTCGTGGCCGACGAACCGTTGGCGTTCCGTCCGGGGACCCGGTATGCCTACTCCAACTCCGACAACATCGCCGTGGCGCTGATGGCGGAGGCGGTGACAGGCGTGCGCTACGAAGACCTGCTCGACGAGCTCGTGTACCGCCCGCTGGAGCTGCGTGGCACCAGCCTGCCGCAGGGTTACCGGATGCCCGAGCCGTACATGCACGGCTACGACGTCACCGCGCAGAATCCGCCCGAGGACGTCAGTGAGGTGCTGGGCACGTCGGGTGTGTGGGCGTCGGGCGGGATCATCTCGACGCCGAAGGACATGACGGCCTTCATCCGCGGTTACGCCGGTGGGAAGCTGATCTCCGACCGGACCCGCCGTCAGCAGCTGAACTGGGTGGACGGCGCGTCCGAACCGGCCGGTCCCGGCAAGAACAAAGCCGGTCTCGCCCTCTTCCGGTACACCACCCGATGTGGCGTGGTGTACGGCCACACGGGCAACTTCCCCGGCTACACACAACTGATCGCGGCCACCCCGGACGGCGAGCGGTCACTGACCGTCTCCCTCACCACCCAGGTCAACAAGTCGAGCAAACCGGAGCTTCTGGAGCGGCTGCGCACCGTCGAGGAGAACTTCGTCTGCGCGCTGCTGCGCAAGCCGTAAGCGGAGGCAGGTTCGAGGGCGCAAACGCAGGACGCCGAACTCGGGCAGAACCGCCGGGCCAGAAGGCGTACGGAGGTCACGTCGTCGCGCGCCACCCCAGGCGTGCGGCGTCAGAGCTCAGGCATCAGACGTCAGGGATCAGGCCTCAGGCCTCAGGCCTCAGGCCTCAGGCGAGCCCGTGCGGCGGAAGAGCCCGCGTGTCGCGGTGAAGGCGAGGGCGAGCAGGCGGGGCCACGTGGGTTGGACGGCGTACCGGGCGAAGCGCGTCGACAGGTCCAGCCAGCCCCGCTTGCTCGTCATGAGGAGGTGGCCCGGCGAGGTGAAGCCGCTGACCACGATCGACTTCTCGGCGTTCTCGTAGCCCAGGAGGTTGCCGAAGTTGCCGCGGCCGGAGACGAACGCGCGGCCCTCCTCGTTGCCGCCCCAGATGAGGTAGGGGTTCGTCCAGATCATCGGCGGCATCGTGTTGACGCCGACGGCGCCGTAGCGGAGGTCCGTGACCGCGCGATCGACGGTGGCCGCGTGCGTCTTCTTGGTGTCCTCGTCGATGAGGATCGTCGCGGCGAGGGTTCCGAGGAGGTTCTCGTTGGCGAACTCCGCGGCTGCCGGAAGGAACGTCCCGGCGTCGGGTGCGACGTCGAGCGCGACCTCGCTCATGATCTGGCAGAACGCCTCGTGGTCGAGCGCGAAGCCCTCCGTGCCGACGTCCTCGATCACCATGACCCGCGAAGCGGGGCGGCCGTCCATGGGCTGGATGAGCCGCCCGCCGGGATAGGCGTCGCGGAAGGCGTCGAAGGTCTTGTCGACCCCGGGGTAGCTGGTGCTGGAGCCGGGCGTGAGGTCGCGCAGGGCGACGGTGATCGCGTCCAGTAACTGCCGCCGCTGCGGCCAGTGCCGGCTCGTCACCAGGGTCTGCGTACGGCCGCAGATCGAGCCGCCGCTGATCGTGACGATGGTGGCGATCTGGAGCGCCTGGTGGCGGATCTCCCGCTCGGTCCACGGGCGGTCGCCGGGGACGACGATGCACGGGTTGTTGCCACCGCACTCGGAGACCAACTCGGTGTCCGTGGCCTCCATGATGGCTTTGGCGGAGGCGGTCCCACCGGTGAAGTAGATCTTCGAGAGGCGGGGGTCGCGGGTCAGTGCGGGCCCCTCGGCGGCGGGACAGAAGGAGGCCGCGTGGACGTCGACGAGCGGTTGCAGGACCTTCTCCCACACCCGGTCGGCGTCCTCGTTGAGGTGGTGGGGCTTGTGGACGACCACGCAACTGTCGACGAAGAGGGCCCTGATCATCTCGAAGGACGACGCGACGTTCCCCGCCCCCAGTACGGCGACGATGCCACCGGGCTTCGCGTACGGGTCCACCCTGCGAGGCTCCCCGACGACGCGCAGCACGTCGGTCCGGTCGCCGTTGAGCAGGCGGTCCTTCCCGCGCGGGGAGACCCGGACGTCGAAGCGACCGTCCCCGGCGGGGGTGACCGCCAGCGGCTGGAGCGGGCGGTCGCGGACCAGCCCCTCGTACAGGTCGATGGCGGCGGAGACGTTCGCGGCCATCGGCACCAGGACCCGTTGGATGCTCGTGCCCACCTGGTGGGCGTCGGCCGGGTCCGCCGGCTCGATGCCCTTCGCGTGGCAGTCCGCCGACCTCAGCTCGTCGAAATGCCGGTCGATGTTCGCGCGGACCAGGCGGAGCAGCCTCAGTCGCTCCACCGGCGGGGTGGCCCGCCACCGGTCCGGGTCGACCCAGTCGACAGCCTCCGTGACCTTCATGACGTCCATGACGTGCCCCTTCCCTCGGCCGGCGGCAGCGTGATCCGCCCGGCCACGAAAATAGTGGACCAGCGGTACATTGAAATTAATGTACCGCCGGTCCACAGTCAATGGACCGGCGGTCGACTAATCTCGGGGGATGGCGACCTTCCAGCGTGCACGGAGCGACGAACAGCGTGCCGTGCGTCGGCGGAGCATCCTGGAAACCGCGGCCGGCATGCTCGACGAGATGCCGGTGGCGGCGGTGAGCCTCAACGAACTCAGCCGCCGCGTCGGGCTGGCGAAGTCCGCGATGACGCGCTATTTCGAGTCGCGCGAGGCCGTTCTGCTCGATCTGCTCTCCGAGGCGGCCGCCCGCTACCGGTCCGATGTCGCCGAGACACTCCCCGGGTGGGCCGACCCGTCCGCTCCGGCTCCGGTGCGGACGCGCCAGGTCGCGGCGCGGCTGGCCACGACGTTCGCCGCGCACCCGATGCTGTGCGAACTGCTGAGCGCGCAGCACGCGATCCTTGAGCACAACGTCTCCGTCGAGGTCGCCGCCCGGTACAAGAGGTCCTCGCGTGACGCCATCCACTGGCTGGCCGAGCGGCTGCGCGACCTGCTCCCCGAGCTCGACGACGAGCGGGCGCTGCGCGCCGCACATATGGTCATCATCCTCGTCGGCGCCCTGTGGACCCGCAGCCGCCCCGCCCCCGCGCAGCTGGCCGCCTTCCAGGCCGACTCAAGTCTGGCGTTCATGCACCCGGCCTTCACCGAGGCCTTCGAGGCCGCGATCGGCACCTTCTTCCTGGGCCTCGTCGCGGAGACCACGGACGCGGCCTGACGCGGCACCGCGTGCGAGGCGGCGCGTGCGGCGGCGTATGAGGCCGGAGGGGCCATACTGGTAAAGGCATTGATCTTCCACAGAACGGTTCCATGTTTAAGAACAGCAGCTCCGCGACGACCGTCCCCGACACCGTATGGCTGGCACGCGGGCGTCATCTCGGGGCCGATCCCGAACAGGACGTCCGGCGCAATCTGATCGCCCTCAAGGCAGCCGGGGTCCTCGACGACTTCGTGGACCTCGACCCCGTGGAGGCGTCCCGCTCCACCGTCCTCCACCCGCGCGAGGCGTCCGCCGCGCCCGGCCCGTCGGCCCGCCGGCTCTTCGAGGCCCGCTGGCGCGTGGCGGACGGCGTCATGGTGCGCGCGCAGCTGACCACGTACGAGCATCGGGGCCGCCGCGCGGACGACGAGGCGGTCAGCTGGGTGCTGGCCGCCGAGGCGGAGCTGCCGTGGGACTTCCGGTGGCCCTCGCCCGCCACGATGTTCTGGCCCGACAGCGACCGGGTGGCCTGGGACCACGACGCGGTGCCCGGGGTGCGTCTGCGGACGGCGAACCACCTGCCGGCGGACGACAGCGAGCTGCGCCGCCACCTGCGGGACTGCACGCGCAACACCTGGTACATCCATGTCGTCGTGCACGAGGCCATGACGCCCGACACGAGCGGGCAGCGGCCGGTCTCCGCGTTCCTGCCGCCGAGCCTGCGCCACCGGGTCGTCGAGCACCGGGCGACGCCTGCGCAGGCGGAGACCGCCGACTTCGCTATGAAACGGGAACTGAGCGTGCGGATGCCGCGCGGCGGCGCCGTCATCCTGCCCGTCCACCCGCGGAGCCGGGACCACGACGCCGAGCACTTCAGTGTGCACACGGTCTTCCTGGACGGCTCCGAGCCCACGGATCTCCTCGCCCTGATCGAGGAGTTCGCCAACCTGCCGCGCCCCCTCCCCGAGGGCGCCGAGCAGGCCCTGACCCAACTGCGCCAGGGCTGGCACCTGCTGACCCCGGACGAGGAACTGGCCCACGCCCAGAACATGGCCGTCAAGTACGCCGAAGCACTCGACGCCATGACGAAGTCCTGCGACCTCTACCGCGAGGCGGCCGACGCGGCACAGGCCGCACTGACCGAGTTCACGCGCGGCGGCGGTACGCCCCGATCGGCGGCGCCGGAAACCCCCAAGGCGATCACCTCACCGCTGAACGCCATCAGGAAGGGTTTCGACCGCCTACGAGACCCGAACAAACAGGACGTGTGACGGCCGTCGACCGTCAGCCGTCGAGTGCGCCGAGTGGTCACCGGGGGATGCAGCCCGTTCCTCGGTGACCATTGCTGCGCCGGTCTGGATACAGTCGGGCCGTGTCTGAACTGAAGCCACTGCATGCCGACCACGCTGTGGCGGTCCTGGCCTTCGAGTTGGCCAACCGTGCCTACTTCGCGGCCTCCGTGTCCGACCGTGGTGACGCCTTCTTCGAGGAGTTCGCCGAGCGGTACGACGCCGCGCTGGCCGAGCAGGAGGCCGGTGTCTGCGCCTTCTATGTGCTCGTCGCCGAGGACGGCCCGGTGCTCGGCAGGTTCAACCTGTACGACCTGGAGGACGGCACCGCGACACTCGGCTACCGCGTTGCGCAGCACGTTGCGGGGCATGGCGTGGCGACCGCAAGCGTTCGGGAGCTGTGCCGGCTGGCGGTGGTCCGGCACGGACTGCGTACCCTGCGGGCGGCCACCTCACATGAGAATGCCGCGTCCCGGGCGGTGCTGACCCGTGTCGGGTTCGTCGCCGTCGGTCCGGCCGATCCTGCCCACCTCGGCGGTAAGGCTGGCACCTGGTATCAGCACGATCTGCGGCCCCGGCTGAGCCCCGTCGACGGGTAGAGGTCGCGCTGCGCCCGCATGTCGTCATCTGTGGGATAGGGGACGATATCGCCATGGCGGACGGCATGCCGTCGGACCAAGCTGGAGGTGGCGGTCCGACCGGGTGCGCCGACAGGAAGTGGGGAGCAGCAGCATGTCGATCGATCGTGTGACGGCCGCGGGTGTGACGGTGCCTGGCACTCAGCTGGTGCGTGAGGCGACGGAGCTCATCCGGGACACCACCGACGAGCTCATCTACCACCACTCGCGCCGGGTGTACTTCTTCGGAAGCCTCCAGGGCCGCGAGCGTGACCTCAGTTTCGACGCGGAACTGCTCTATGTCGGGGCGATGTTCCACGACGTCGGCCTGAACCAGGAGTTCCATGACAGCGGCCGTCGGTTCGAGGTGGACAGCGCGGACGAGGCCAGGCGGTTCCTGCAGGCCCACGGCGTCCCCGAGGACAGCGTCCGCCGCGTCTGGACGTCGATCGCCCTGCACACCACGCCCGGCATCCCCCAGTTCATGGAACCGGAGGTGGCGCTGGTCATCGCAGGGGTCGAGTACGACGTCCTGGGCCTCGGCTACGACAGCCTCTCCGCCGAGGACCGCGATGCCGTCGTGGCACTCCACCCGCGCCCCGACTTCAAGCGCCGCATCCTGGACGCCTTCACCGACGGCATCCGCTCCAAGCCCGAGACGACCTTCGGCAATGTGAAGGCGGACGTGCTGGAGCACTTCGTTCCCGGTTTCGAGCGGGGAGACTTCGTCCGGACGATTCAGGACTCCGCGTGGAAGGAGTAGCGCAGGCCACACCCCGTGCCAGGCGCGCACCCCAGGCCAAACACACGCCCCGCGCTCGGCGCACGGTCGTCGTCGTGGCCTTCGACGGGGTGCAGCTCCTCGACGTCACCGGCCCCGTGGAGGTCTTCACGACAGCCAACCGCTACGGGGGCGACTACGACGTGCGGGTCGTCTCGCCCACCGGCGAGTCGGTCACCACCTCGTCGGGGCTGGTCATCGGTGCCGGCCGACCGCCTGCCAGGTTTTCACGGCGCCACAGCACACTGCTGGTCGCGGGGCGACAGGACTGGCGCGCTGCCGTGGCCGACACCGGCCTGGTCACCTTGGTGGCGCGGATGGCCGGACAGGCGGAGCGCGTGGCGTCGGTGTGCGCGGGGGCCTTCCTGCTGGCCGAGGCCGGGATCCTGGACGGCCGCCGCGCGGCCACGCACTGGGAGCTCACGGCCCAGCTGGCCGCCGCCTACCCCCGGGTCCAGGTGGAAGACGATCCCGTCTTCGCGCGGGACGGGCATGTGTTCACGTCGGCCGGTGTCACCGCGGGCATCGATCTCTCCCTGGCCCTGGTCGAAGAGGACTGGGGCGCCGAGACCGCCCGCAGTGTGGCCAGGCAACTGGTCGTGTTCATGGCCAGGCCCGGTGGACAGGCCCAGTTCAGCGCCCGGCTGGCTCCCCGGCAGCCGCAGCATCCGGCGGTCCGCCGGGTGATGGACCACGTCACCGAGGACCCGGCGGCCACACATACCCTCACCGCTCTGGCCTCCGCGGCCGGGTTGAGCGGACGCCACCTCGAACGGCTCTTTCGCATCGAGGTCGGGACGACGCCCGGACGGTACGTGGAATCCGTCCGGGTCGAAGCCGCCCAGACACTCCTCGAAGCGGGTACCGGCACGGTCGAGGAAGTGGCCCAGCAGGCGGGATTCGGCTCGTCGGAATCCTTGCGACGCGTCTTCCAGCGCGTCCTGGGGATCGCTCCGACGCAGTACCGCGCCCGGTTCCACAGCACGGCCGCCTCCTGACACCGAGTCCGAGGCCGGCCGGACCGACCGGCCAGGCGGGCGTTCCGGCCGGACCGGGCGGGACGCCGGTACCAGTACGAGGAATCAGGGAACAGGGGTCAGGGATCAGGGGATCTGTATGCTCGGGCCGTTGTCGCCGCTGAGGTTGTAGCCGTACTCGGCCTGTGCTGACGGCGTACCGAGGTCCACGGGGTTGTGCGCGGACGACTTCGTCGCCGTCAGGCCGGACGCCGTACCGCGCAGCAGCCACACCGCGCCGCCGTTCCTGACCGTGCCGAGGTCCTCCCCGGGCGCGCCCGCCGTCAGGTCCGCCTTCCCGTCCCCGGTCACGTCGAGCAGCCGTACCGACCCGCCGAACACGTCGTTCTTCTCCGCGACCCCCGGCACGTTCGCGGTGTCCTGGTGGAACGCCTGCGCGCCCGCACCGGTGAGCCCGCCCCTGCCGCCCTTGAGGAGGACCACGGAACCGGCCTTGGCCACCGAGCCGATCGCCTCACCGGGGACGCCCACGGCCAGGTCGGGGTAGCCGTCGCCGTTCGCGTCGCCCGCGCTCAGGCGCGCGCCGAAGGCGTCGTTCTTCTCGCTCACTCCGGGCACGCCCGCGGTCTGCTGCGTGATGGTCTGCGTACGGGTCTGGCTGGGGCCCGCGGCGGAGCCGTAATAGATCTTGACGGTCCCCGGGTCGTCGACCATCTCCGTGTCGCCGCCCGGGAATTCGCGGGTGGCGAGGTCGGCGTAACCGTCCTGGTCGAAGTCGGCGACGGCGGTGGCGGACGCGGAGGACAGCCGCTGCGGGACGGTGGACAGGCCGTCCTTCGTGCCGAGCCACAGCTTGCCGCCCTCGGCGTGGTTCTCGTAGACGTAGAAGGTCGCGAGGTCCTCGATGCCGTCGCCGTTGAAGTCGCCGGCCGCGGTGGAGGAGATCGTGTTGTCGGTGCTGAACGCCAGCAGCGACTGCTTGCGGGTGGGGGCTCCGGTGCGGTCGAACGGGCCGTGGAGCACGTCGCGGTAGTCGTAGTCGTCGCCGTTGCGCATGAACAGGTCCGTGTGACCGTCCCCGTCGAAGTCGCCCGCGGTGATGTCCTCGCCGACCTCGGCGTTCGTCGGCGCGCCGGCGACGCGGACGGAATCCTGGCCGGAGATGCCCGTTCTGCGGCCCCAGAGGACGATCACCGATCCGCTGATGTTGCCTTCCGCCTGGTACTCGCGGCTCGTCACGGCCAGGTCGGTCAGGCCGTCGCCGTCCAGGTCGCGGGGAACGAGCGCGTAGCCGAAGACGCCGTTGTCGGCGGAGACGCCGGGCACTCCCGGGGTGTCCTGGGTGATGACGGTGGTGTGGGCCGTGTCGAGGCCGTTCGCCGAGCCGTAGGTAATGGTGAGGTAGCCGGCCCAGGCGTGGCCGCCCACCGTGGCGCCTGGAGCGGCCACGGCGATGTCCTGGTAGCCGTCGCCGTTGAAGTCCTCACGCACGGTGGTGGCGCGGCCCGCAGCGGACGCGGTGCCCGCCACTGTCTGCACGCTGAAGGTGCCGATCATTGCGGCGACCACTGCGGTCGATACGGCCAGTCGACGGATGCCCACAAGTCCTCCTGGAAGCGCGCGGCTTCAAGGCCGCTCACGGGTGACATTCGCCTGTGAGACACGTGGGAACGGCCGATGGTTGCGCGGCGAACACCACGTGAACGGACGTGAACGTAGATGAACCAATGACACCGGGCACGCCGGGCCGGAGGGCTCAGGTGAGTGGGCTCAGGTGACTGGGCCGCTCGTACGGCAGGCCTTCGGCATCGCCCGCCGTACGAGCGGCCCTCCGCTGGTCAGGAAGCGGAATCGCCGCGCTTACCGATCAGGTCCCGGTACAGGGCCGCGCGTTCCTCGTGCGAATCGGCCGCCGCCAGCCCGGCCTTCCACTCCTTCTCCAGGTCCTTCAGCTTCTGCACCCAGTCGCCGAACCCCTTCAGGTCGACATGACGCTGACTCGAAGCCAGGGGTGCTTTGCCACCGGGCTTGTCGTCCTTGTGGCCACCCACCTGGCTCACCGGGTTGCTGTTCTTCTCACTGCTCGTCAGGCCGTGCTTGTAGCCGTCCGGGGTCCTGCCTCCCGGCCCGGCGGTCTCGATACCGACCTGCAGTGCCCCGTCACGCTTGTCGGTGGGCGGCTTGTAACCCATGAAGGCGTGTCCGTACGACTCGTTCGGGAGGATGGTGTCGCCGTGGAAGTCCTTGTTTCCCATGCCCCGGAGGGCCAGGGGCAGACCGTAGAGGTGACTGTGCGGATCCATCCAGTTCTGCAGGGTGGCGCCGATCTCGCCCTTCTCCACGAACGAGCCCTGGGTTCCGTCCTTCTGGTTGTCGCCGATCTCCATGTGATGTGTGCCGAACCCGCGCCGGTACACCGGCTTCTCGGGTGTCGATCTGGGCTCCCAGAACTTCCGGTCCTCCTTGGTGATGTGGAGCCACTGGGGCAGTTCGTATCCGTGCTGGCCGTCGGCCAGTTGCGGGATGCGGATGTTGACGCGTCCGCCATAGGCCAGGGCGTGGGCGACGTCGTCCTTGAAGTCCTCGTGGACGCCCGCCTCGGGGTTGTAGACCTTCAGCCCCTCCTTCAGGATCAGGAAGATCTTGGTCAGCAGCTCGGTGCCGCGCGCGACCCGCGCCTCGTGCTTGGCGGCGTCCGGGACCTTGTCGCTGATGCCGGGAGGGAGCATGGTGTCGACGAAGGTCTGGAAGATCTGCTCGTTCCGCTCCGCCGTGAGCCGGTCCTTCTCGGGCTGCGGGGTTTCCTCGCCGTGCATGGCCATGTGACGGCCCAGCTGGTAGTCCGATCGGCTGGGTTCGACCGGCGGAATCCCCGCACCGCGGTTCTCGGTCTCCTGCCGCCACCGCAGGCTGGCCACGAGCAGGCGTTTGCCCTCCGGCTGCTCCAGCCAGTCGTGGAACTTGCCCGCCTTCATGTACGCCTCGGCCTCGGAGCGGGTGCAGAGACCCACGGTCTTCAGCCACTTGGGGTCCTCGGACTCCACTGCCTTGATCGTCTGCAGTTCTTCGTCCGTGAAGCTCGGGCCGCTTCGCACCCGCTTGTGGATGACGGCCCGTACTTCCTTGTTCCTGATCTCCTGATTGCCGCCGACGAGCAGCCGCGCCAGCCGGACGATGGCCGGGAGCGTCGCCATCCTCGGCGGCTCGGCGGCGGTCGAGGGCTCGGCCACGGTCGGGGGCTCCGCCGTGGGCGCGGGGCCGGGGCGGTCCGCCCGCTGGACGGGGACGTCCGCGTCCACGCTGCGCTGCACCGCCCCGCCGGGTAAGGCGGGTAAGGCCGGTAAGACGGGTAAGGCGGCTCCCGGCAGCGAGAGGTCGGGGGCCGAACCCCGGGCGAGCTTACGGCCGTTGGCGCCGGCGCTCTGCTCGAACGCGTCGTCCGGGCGGGAGACCTTCTCGCCCTTGCCGTTGGGGGTGCCGGGGACGGGCCCCAGAGCCTGCTGGCGCACGTGGTCGACCTCTTCGTACATCACCTCGTCGTTGACACGGTTCCCGCCGAGCACGATGTGCGAGCCGGTGGTGTAGGCGAGGGCCCCGAGGTCCTCGGCCGAGCGCTGGGCCACCGGATCGTTGTGCACGCGTACGTGACCGAAGTCCATGTTGTAGGCCTGCTCGGCACGCTGCAGGACGCGGGGCTCCAGGGGGCGGCCGGGAGAACCGACGGCGTCGCGGACCGATGGCCGCCGCTGGACCGGTGTGGGCCCTTCGGTCTCGCGCTCCGCGGTCCCGTTCTGCCGGTTTTCGGCGTCTTGCTCCTTGGGGGCGCCCTGTTGCCCTTCAGTGCTCTGTTCGTTCCGTGCCCGCTGGATCGCGCGGGTCACCGCGGCGTTCCCCGCGGCCTGCTGGAGAGCGATCAGCGGATGGAGGGCTGTGGGCGGCCGGGACGCGGGACGACGTCTGCCGACACTGTCCGAGCCCTTGTCGTTGTCCTTCTGGATACGCATATTTTCCTCTTTGTTGGATGTAGGTCATTCCCTCCTATCCGGCCAGCGTTGGAGTCGGTATGTCCGCGGGGGCAGAACCGGGGGCAGCCCTGAGGTCGCGAGGGGCCCGTTTCAGTAACCCGCGGCCAGTTGCACCGCGGCGGCCGCGCCCGCCAGGTAGCCGGATGCCACAGCCGCCGCCATGGACGGCGGCACCGAGGTGGCGGCGTCACCCGCCGCGTAGAGCCCGGGAACGCCGGTCCGGCACATCGCGTCGACCTTGATCGCCTCGACGCTGAGCATCTCGTCCGGTTCGCTCAGTGACGCTCCGAGGTCCCGGGCCAGCGAGGAACGCTGGTACAGGGTCGACTTGACCAGCAGCGCCCCGAGGGTCAGTTCGCCGCCGTCGGCGAAGACCGCCGCCCGCAGGTCGGTTCCCGGCCCGTCGAGAACATCGATCGGCCGTTCGTCCCAGCCCACTCCGCCGGCGTCCAGCTGTTCGCGCTGCTGGTCGGTGAGTTCGCCGCCGTTGGTCAGCAGTGTGATCCGGTCGCTCCAGGCACGGAGGTTCAGGGCCCCGTGCACACCGACCGCACCCGTCGCGAGAACGCCCAGTGGGCGATCGCTCACCTCCCAGCCGTGACAGAACGGGCAGTGGAAGACCGCATTCCCCCATCGTTCGGACAGGCCGGGCAGGTGTGGGTGGCGGTAGTCCATTCCGGGTGCCAGGACCATGCTCCGCGCCCGCTCGCGACGGCCGTCGGCGAAGGTGACCGCGAAGCTTCCGTCGTCCTCCCGCACACCGTGGGTGACCTCTCCCCGGTGCAGCTCGACGGACGGATAGGCGAGCAGTTCCGCGCGGCCCTCGGCATAGAACGCGGCGGGCGGCTGCCGGTCGTGTCCGAGCAGGCCTCCGACGCCCGCCGCGACGAGGTTGCTCTGCCGGCCGGCGTCGATGACCAGGGTGCTGCGCCGGGCCCGGCCGAGCGTGAGCGCGGCACTCATTCCGGCAGCTCCCGCGCCGACCACGACGCAGTCGTTCATAGCGATGTCGTTTTCCTTCATGACACTCACTGAACCAGCCGCTGACGTGCACGGACATACGCGCTTGTCGCCACCGCATACGAGTTTGAGCGGCCGATAGAATCCAGTGGGTGGACATGATCAGCCAAGCCGTCTCCGGTCTCCGCGTCGGACGTGAGACCGTCCGCCGATTCCGTCAGTCGGGTCCGTGGGGCATGCGGTACGCCGGCCTGACCGGGAGCGGTTTCCACGTGGTTCTCCGAGGCTCAGGCTGGCTCGTCCCCCTCGACGCGCCGCCCGTCGCCCTGCATCCGGGCGATGTCGTGCTGATCACCTCCGGAGCGGACCACGGGCTCAGCCACGCTCCGTGCGGGCTCGACGGGCTGCCGCAGGTGACGCTGAGCCTGGACCAACCGGCCGCCGGGCCCGCCGACTTCGAGTTCCTCTGCGGCGCGTATCGCCTGGACCACGGCCAGGTGCACCCGTACCTCACGGTCATGCCGGGCCTGCTCGTGGTGTCCCCCGACCATGAGCGGTTCCCGGCACTGCGGTCGGTCATCGAGCTGCTCGACGACGACGCGGCCCAAGCCCAGTCACAGGCGCAGACACAGACACAGGCACAGGCACCGACAGGTAAGAGCGTGACGCGGTCGGCGCTGCTCGACCTGATGCTCGTCCACGTCCTGCGTCAGTGGATGGAGGACGAAGGCTCGCAGGGCCCCGCGCTGTCCGACCCGGCGATCGCCTCCGCACTGCGGACGATCCACGGCGAGCCGCAGACGCAGTGGACGGCCGCGCGGCTCAGCGAGACCGTGGGCATGTCCCGGGTGGCGTTCACGCGGCGCTTCACGTCGGTGGTCGGCAAGCCGCCCATGACCTACCTCAGGAACTGGCGGCTCAGTTGCGCCGCACGGCTGCTGCGGGAGACGGACGCACCCCTGGCGGCGATAGCCCGGCAGGTCGGCTACTCGACGGAATTCGCTTTCGCCGGCGCGTTCCGGCGCGAGTACGGGGTCTCGCCGGGGCGGTTCCGGCATGCCGAGGCGCACCCCCACTAGTCAGTGCCGGTCGGCGCGACCGGGCCGGCCCGTGGTCAGCGCGGCGATCCCGTCGGCTCCTCCTCGTGCGGTACGGCGTATCCGGGCACGGAAGGCCATCGCACGGTCAGGACCACGGACTCGTCCTCCGCGACCCAGGAATGGTCCACTCCCTGGCCCCACACGACATAGTCGCCCTGTTCCTCCAGCAGCACGCTACGACCGGGGAACTCCATACGGAAGCGGCCCGTGATCAGGACCAGGAGAGCTGTCCGTACCTCGCCCTTCACCCACTGCGCCCGCTCCTCGCCACGTGGGTGGACGCCCCACTTGACCTCCAGGGCCTCGCTGTGGCGAGGATCGCCGTGCTCCTTGAAGTGTCCCAGCAGCCAACCCCGGTCCAGGGCCGCGTCCTTGCCGGCGTTGCCCACGTACACGCTCTCTTCCATGCGCCCGAACGCTAGCAGCCGACGTCCGGGCAGCACGTGGTGCGGGCTCGGCCGGTCGGCCTCGCTCACCCGAGGGCGTCGACCAGCAGTTTCGCGGCCACCTCAGCTCCGTCGGTGCGGATCCTGCTGCCCAGGTCCGCTGCCCGTGCCCGGGTCCCGGGTGCCAGGGCCGTCTTGACCGCGAGGGTGAGTGAGTCGGCGGTGAGCGTCGGACCGTCGAGGGCCGCGCCGATGTCCAGGGCTGCCACCCGGCTCGCCCAGTACGGGTTGTCCGCCAGTTGCAGAGGTACCACCACCTGCGGCACGCCCGCCCGGGCCGCCGTCAGCGTCGTACCCGCGCCGCCGTGGTGCACCACCGCGGCCACCCTGCCGAACAGATTCTGGTGGCTGACCTCGCCGATGGTGAAGCAGTCGTCCCGGTCGTCGGCCACGTCCAGGTCCGCCCAGCCGCGGGAGACGAGTACGCGCTGACCCTGTGCGCGGAGTTCCTCGACGGCCCTGCGGGCGATGTCCGGTGCCGGGCGCAGGCTGCCGAAGCCCACGTAGACGGGCGGTGCGCCGGCGTCGAGGAACGTCAACAGGTCGGCGGGGAGCGGGCGTTCGTCGGGCAGACCCCACGCGCCCGTCTGTACGACGTCGAGGCCGGAGGCCTGCGGCCACCGTCCCAGGACCGGATCCGCCGCCAGCCACGGCCGGTCGGAGTAGACGTGGTCGCGGACGTTGTCCACGGGCGGCAGCCCGAGCGCCGCCCGGTGCCCGTTGAGCGTCTCGGCGAACTGCGCGTTCACGAGCTGGGCGTCCACCTCCCACCGGGTCAGGTTGTCGTCGGTCTCCGGCTCGGGCCAGCCCGGCCGGGGCGGCGGCGCATGGTGGGGCGACGGCAGGTTGACGGCCGAATAGCTCGTGTACACATAGAGGATGCCCGCGGCCTCGGCCACGGATCGCGCGCCTATCTGCGCCAGGCCGGCCACCACCAGCGCGTCGCATCCTTCGACCGCCGCGGGCAGGATGTCGAACTGTGCGTCGACCAACTCGTTCCGGTATCGGGACAGTTCGGCCGCCGAGGGCAGGGCCGTCCCGCCCATCATGGCCCGTACGGGCGGTCCGACCGGAATCAGTCGCACACCGATGCCTGCCAGCCGCTGCGCGAACTCCTCGTCCGGCGGGGCGCACATCCGTACCTCCACGCCGAGTGCCTGTAACCGCACCGCGAGGGCCACCAGTGGTTCGACATCGCCGCGCGTCCCGTATGTGGACAACAACACCCGCATCGTGCACCCTCTTTCGTTCCGGCCTGCCACACGTTTCGGCCCATGCCTGCCCATGCGGGCTCGTGGCCACACGGGTTTCGAGCGGCACCGGTCGACGACCACTCGACCGATGGGCGGGCGTCCGGCAGCCGGGTACGACACGTGGTGAGCGCCGCGGACGGTCTCGTCTCCCCACGCCCTCTCGCGCAGGACCCGCCCGATGGCTACCGTGATCGCCGGAGTGCTTTTCAGGCCGACGGCCCGATGTCGGCCCTGCGCCACCCGTACCCGCCGACGCGTGCAAGGTTCCCTGTCGTCAACACAACCTGAGAGCGGCTCAATGCCCAGACCGTCCGCGCCCGTCCCCGATGTCTCGATCATCTTGCCCTGCGCCGGATTCGGAACCCGTTTCAGGGCGCCCTACTCGAAGGAACTGCACTGCCTGGCTCCCGGGGTCACCGTGCTGGACCGCAGCCTGGAGGCCGTCGTCGAACTGGCGAAGAGCGGACTGAGTGTGCGCCTGGTCGTCGTGTTCGGGACGCACAAGCTGGACACGGTGAGCTATCTGACGCGCTACGCCGACACCCTCCAACTCGTCTTCGTCCACCAGGACCAGTCGTTCGAACCCGACCTCGACGGCGCGATCCGGTCCGCCCTCCCCATGACGCGGGGGCCGGTGGCCCTTGTGCTGCCTGACATCGTTGTCTCCGGACCGGGAAGCGCCGGCAGTCTTTTCGCCGCATTGCAGCAGGTGGAAGTGGCGGGTTGGAGCGTGGTGGCCGCCGAGGAACGGGATCCCGACACGCTGCGGCAGATGGGCGCGCTGGCCCTGGTCGAGGGTGACGGCGTCGTGACGGTCGGGGCGGCCACCGACAAACCGGCGGACCCCGCCGCCTTCAACGCGTTCTGGGGCATGGTGGCGGCCACCGAGGAGGAGGCGCACCGGTTACCCGACGTGGTGCGAAAAGGGGCGGACAGTCCACTCGTCGGTGCCGTAGCTCTCCTCGTGGAGGGGATCGTCAACTACAACACCGTCGAGGGCTGACCCGCGGGTGCGGCGGGCAAGGGCTCACGCCGATGCCCGCCGCAGACGTTCCGCCGGTTCAGCTGTATGGGATGACCAGCACCGATTTGTCCGTACCCGTCTGCAGTTTCGACGGGCCGTTGCCGATGGCGTTCCACACTTCGAGGCGTACGGTGCCGCCGTCCAGGTCGCCCGCCGTGCCCGTGGACGCCTTCAGGCCGCGGGCCTGCGTGTACTCCTCCCAGCCGGAGACCGGGTCGGTCGCGAAGTAGTTGTACGTCTCGGTGCGCTCGAAACTTCCGTCGCCGGTCAGGTCGTAGCTGATCCGGGCCTGTTGGCCGAGTCCGACGGCGCTCTCCGCGTCCACCTGGAGCCGGAACGCGCTCTGGGCGCCGGGGGTGAGGGTGCCGTCGACACCACGGACCTCGTAGACGAGCGGCTGGTACGGGGTGCCGTCGTGGTTGGTGCCGCCGGCGGAGGCGATGGTGTCGCTGCCCGCCGTGCCGCCGGTCGCCGTGGTCAGCGCGCCGCCGGTACGCAGCTGGAAGGTGTTGCCGGTCCCGGTCGGCGGGTCCGGGTCGGGGTCGGGATCCCCTGAGCCGGTACCGGTGCCGGTCGCGGTGGAACGGGCCGGTACGGCAAGGGTCTTGCCGTCGGAGAAGGTGACGGTACGGGCCGCCGATCCGTAGTTGTGGGCGGCGTACGTCCGGGCCGTTCCCTTGGTGAAGACGGCCGAGGTGGGGATGTCTCCGGTCACGGTGGCGTCCGGGGCGCCGATGGTGTCGAGCGTGTTGATCCAGTGGTACGTGTGCGCCTTCGACTCCCCCTGTTCCGGGGTGTAACCGGCGTTGCCCGCGTCCCACTTGGTCTTGGCCGCGCCCGGATCGGCGAGGGACTGGAATTCCCAGAGGATGTCCCGCCATTCGACGGCCGGGCCGCCGTTCTCCCGTTCCATCTCGGCGATGTTGCGGCGGATCGCGGCCTTCTCACCGCCGAGGTGGAGCGAACCGCCGGTCACGGGAAGGACGTTGATGCCGTGGATCTCCTCGGGGTTGGCGGTCCACCAGGTCGCGTAGGCGGCGCCGCTCCCCCAGACCATGCCGGCCGTGTCCTTGGTGAACGAGGACGGGAAGACCTGCTCGTCGGCGTCGAACCAGTACTGGGCGATCGACTCGGACTCGGTGGTCAGCAGATAGGTGCCGAGGTCCCGCAGCGAGGTGTCGCCGGTCGCGGAGCCCCACAGGACGAGGGCCGCGCTGAGGTTGGTGGACTCGGAGGACGACTCCTGGTTGTTGCCTGCGGCGAAGCCCTGGTGTCCGGAGGCCCAGCTGTGGCCGGCGTAGACGTCGAAGCCACGCAGGAAGGGGTAGGCGGTGTCGGTGCGGCTGGGGTTGGCGGCGTCCCGTACGAGGGCCTTGACCATGCCGCCCCAGGCGGAGTCGGCGGCCCATCCCTGGTCGTACTGGGCGACGATCGCCGCCGCGTACACGTAGTAGCTGTAGTGGAAGTGGTGGTCGTTCAGCTCGGTGTCGCTGCCGTAGGAGGCGGGGTAGCCGGTGAGCGTCTTCCAGTCCTTGTCGTAGCTGAATTCGTTCGCGCCGCCCGCCGTGAACCAGTCCTGCAGCTTGCCCTTCATCAGTCCGAGGAGCTTGTCGCGGGTGCCGGTCTCGCCGATCTGGTCGGCCAGCGGGACGAGTTGGGCGAGCCGGCCGAGGGCCTTGCCGGTCCAGTAGGTGTCGGAGGCTCCGGAGAACGGGTCGGCGGCGTTCACGACCTCGTCCAGATAGCCGCGCAGCCGGGCCGTGTCCACACCGCTCGACCTGGGCAGCCCGGGCAGCACCGCCGACGACTTCTGGCTGGTGGTGAAGGAGGCCGACTCACGGACCTTCATGGTCCCGCGCGGCGAGACGTAGGTGTACGAGGTCAGGGCGTCCGTGGTGTTCAGCCACTGGTGGCGGTAGAGGGCCTGGAGCGTGCCGCGCTCGGTGCCCTCCTTCGCCTCGGTGGTGAGCGTGTAGGTGGCTTTCACGGTGCCGCCGGTGTAGCTCCAGGTCGCCTTGGAGTCGGTGACGAAGCTGTAGGCGTACTTCTTGAAGGTCGCCAGCGCGTCGGTGGACGGCAGCACGGCGACGGAGAAGTAGTCCTTGGAGCCGAGGCCCGCGGTGACGGTCGAGCCGGCGACGTTCCAGTCGCTGCCGGTCGGCGCGAAAAGGGCGTAGTGGTGTCCGGCGACGGTGATGCCGAGGACGTTTCCCTGGTCGGCGAAGACGGTGGGCGTGGCGGCGGTGGTGATCTGGGCGTTGCCGCCCGTGCCCTTGGCGTATACGAACGGGGAGCCGTGGCCGATCGTGGTGCGCAGGGTGCGGGTGCCGTCGGACCACTGGGGGGTGACCGTCCAGTCGGACCAGTCGTCGGCCTTGGCGTCGGGCGAGTTGAGGCCGGTGAGCCCGATGGTGAGGTCGCGCTTGTGGGCGTACTCGTACTGGCGGCCGTCGCCGACGATCGCGGGGGACGTCGGGTAGCCGACGTCGAGCCCGCCGGACGCGGCCTGGTAGGTGAGGGGGTGGCCGTACATGGGGGTCGAGTACGGGTTGTCGCCGTAGCGCTGGAAGGCGAGGGAGGACCACCAGTCGTTGGTGGGGACGGGTCTGTCCTTGGCGGCGGCGGTCAGCTTGGGGGTGACCGGCGCTCCGGTGTTGGTGGTGGGCCCCGACGTCCCGGCGGGCCGGGTGTCGGAGTAGCTGCCGGAGCCTACGGGCACGGTGGCGGCTGCCGCTGGTACGGCGGCCGGGCCGAGGCCGACGGCGACGAGGGCCGAGGCCAGGAGCAACCCGGCTGCCGGCCTGATGCGGGGGGATGGCATGCGGCACCTCAAGTCTCACGCGACGGGTGCCTGAGAGCGCTCTCAGGTGAGCGCAACGTAAAGCCTTTGTAATGGACGTGTCAATACATTGAACACAACGCGTGGGTCATGGCAAGGGCGAACGGGTTATGCGTTCGCGTCTTGACGGGGTGGCGCCCGTCCGGAGACGGTCTCAACTGCTCTTCCGCGCCGCGCTCAGATCCAGGTCGCTGTACAGCATGTGGTGGTCCGAGTACCGGGTCGGATGAACGCGGTGATCGAGTGGGCTGATGCCCCGCAGGAAGATGTAGTCGAACTTGCTCTGCCAGTCGGTGGTCGGCTCGCACGCGCCGGAGTACGAGGAAGGACGGCACCCGGGGTCGACGTCCGTGGCCAGTTTCCACACGGGTGCGAGTTCGGGGGCGTTGGACACGGCGTTGAAGTCACCGATGACGATCGCGCGGTCGTAGTGCGCCAGTTCCGCGGCGAGTACGCGGGTCTGCCCCGCCCGGACCGCCTCTTGACGTCGTTGTGCGAGGTGGGTGTTGAAGAGACGCACGGACTGACCGCCCACGGTCGTGGTCACTGCCAGGTACCCACGGTCCTCGGATCCGCCGTCCGGATATTCCTTGTGGACGACGTCGGTCATGGGCGCCGCCGAGAGAATGGCCTGCCCGAAGGCTCCCGGGCTCCACGGCAGTCCCCCGCAGCGGCCCCAGTCCTGCAGCACCGACCCGTATTCGACGTGGTAGACCAGACCGTGCCTGCTCTCCAGATAGTCCCGGGTCCGCTCGACGTCACGCACGCACGCTTCCTGCATGCCGATGACCTGCGGGGCGAACCTGGCGATCTCCGCCGCCCGGTCGGCGCTGCTCTCGTCGCAGGGGTTGCAGATGTTCCATGTCATGACCCGGTTCGGTACGGCGTCCGCGGCGGCCTCGCCCTTCAGTGACTTGGCGAAGGGGCCGTCGATCGGCCCGCTGCGGCCGAGGAGGACCAGACAGGCCAGGATCAGGACGCCCACGAGCAGACGCATGCGCCTCGTGAACACGATCGCCTCCTCAATGCGTACGTTTATGAACGTGCACGTCCATGAACGGGTACGTCCACGACATTCGACGTCTTCCAGGACGAGGGTATTCGAGAATTTTGCGGGCTTCCCTGGGTCCATGGGCTCGGAAGCGCGCTGCAAGGCGCGAATCCGACCGTTCCGCGGCGTCTCGAAGCGGGCTTCGCGGTGATCGGGGACGTTCGGTTCCTGCCGGGCCGTTCAGCGCTTGGGAGTCGGCGGAGGGCGTCGGTCGACCGGTCCTGCTGAGTCCGCGGGAGAGGTGGGGCGTGGGGCGACGAGCGGTTCGTGCTCGGTCCGCCGCACGATGTGCCGCGGGCGGTGAGCGCCGAGGAGCTGGACCGGTTGCGGCCTGCGCGGTGACGGGGCGGGGCCGTTGGGCTCAGGCCGGCTGCTGCGGGTCGGGTGTTCCGGTTGCGTCCTGCGCGGAAACAGGGGCCGTTGGGCGCAGTCGACTGCTCCGGTTCCGTCCGTCGCTGCCGTCGCTGCCGTGACCGCCGTGACCGCCGTGACCGCCGTCACCGCCGTGACCGCCGTGACCGCCGTGACCGCCGTCATCATCGCTCCTGCACAGCTATTTGCTTCAGCGACGGGCCTGAGCGCGCTCGCTGCCTCACGTATCCGTGATGAGCTTCGCCAGCCCAGGACCCCGTCTCGACGCCTCGACCGCCGCGTCCCACGGGCTCGGCCCTCGCCGGGCGGTACAGCCCGCACCGGCGCAACGGCCCCTCCGGCACGCTCGGGTCCTCGAAACCGTCGGCCGGGTTCCGGGTCGTGCCGATGAGGCGCATCAGCGCTTGGGAACGGGAGTTGTCGACGGTTGTCGACGCGATCACGGGGTCGGCGTTCATCGCCGCCCATGGCTCAAGGTCGCACTCCCGTCACCGGCGGAGCAGGAGACGCTCGGTGCGCGGTTCAGGCATGCGCCCCGGCTGACGCCAACAGGACCCGGGCGGCGATCGCTTGGATCGAGCCGCACGGTTCTCGCCACCGTCGGATCTTCCCACCGCCGGACCCGCCGCGTGGATTCACACGGCCCGAATCACCGGGCGCGATGCCCCAATACCTGTACCCCACCTACCACTTCGACACGCCCGCTCGCGCCCTCCGCACCTCGCTTCGCCGTGGTCGGTGACGTCGTGACGTCCTCGTACCTCCTCATCGTGACGCCAGGCAACAGAGTGCTGCACGAGGTCTGGACAGGTTCCTGTGAGCGTGTTGTCATACCGCAGGCAGAGGGTTTCCAACGTTGGAAAGGCCGCACCCGAGCACCCCGTAACCCTGCCCCGGCAGTCGGACGCGGTCGCGGTCTCAATGCGAGGAAAGGTTCGATGACACGACACGGCACCCGCCCCAGAACCAGGAACAGAGCCAGAGTCCGAGTGCTGGCGCTGTTCGCCATGGCGGCCCTCGTGCTGCCACCGAGCGGAATGCTGCCCGTCGCGGCGGCTTCGGAGTTGACCAGCGGAGTCTCGTCCGCACCCGCCGCCGACCAGGCAGCCGTGGTGACGCATGGCCTCAAGGGCGAGTACTTCAGCATGTCGGCGCCCGGTGCCCGGGACTTCGCCGAACTCGGTGGTACGACGCTCGACCCGCAGATCAACTTCTCCGGTCTCACCGACACGTTCAAGGAGTTGACCGGCAAGACCGAGCACACGACCGCCCGTTGGACGGGCCAGATCGAGGCGCCGGCCACGGGTGACTACACCTTCTACGCCATCGGCGACAACGGCTTCCGCCTCTTCATCGACGACCAGCCCGTCATCGACCACTGGGTGGGCGACTGGGACAAGGAACAGACCAGCCAGGCCGTCGAACTGACCGCCGGTGAGAAGCACTCGTTCCGGCTGGAGCTGTTCCAGGACACCGGCGGCGCCAACATGTATCTGCGCTGGTCGACGCCGACGCTGGCCAAGCAGGTCGTGCCGATGTCCGCGTTCACGCCGCCGGCCGACTTCGAGGTCTTCCCGGTGGAGTACACCGTCGCCGAGAACGGGACGCGGCTGCGCGCCCGGTTCGAGGGCAAGGTGGGCAGCCTCCAGACGGTCAAGGACCATCTGAAGGTCGAGGCCGACACGACCGCCATGCCGATCAAGTCGGTCACGTCCGTCCCCGGGGACTCCTCCTCCGTCTACGTCAACCTGTCGGAGCCGATCCAGAAGGCCCAGCTGGTGCGGGTCTCATACGACGGTGCGGGCGGTCTGACGGTCGGCGGGAAGGCCGTGCCGAAGGTCATCCGGTACGCGGAGAACGCCTCCACCCACCGTCTCACCACCAAGTGGGGCGACAAGGTCGACAAGAAGCACCCACTGCCCGAGTACCCGCGTCCGCAGCAGAAGCGGTCCAAGTGGGAGAACCTCAACGGGCCTTGGCAGTTCAGTGCCGCCAAGGCGGGTGAGGAGCCGGTCTTCGGCAAGAACCTCGGTGAGAAGATCACCGTTCCGTTCCCGGTCGAGTCGCAGCTCTCCGGCCTCGAACGGCACGAGGACCACATGTTCTACCGGCGGGTCGTCGACGTGCCCAAGAGCTGGAAGGTCGGCAAGGACAACCGGTCGAACCGGCTCAAGCTCAACTTCGGCGCCGTCGACTACCAGTCCCGCGTCTACGTCAACGGCAAGAAGGTCACCGAGCACACCGGTGGTTACAACGCCTTCAGCGTCGACATCACGGATGCCCTGAAGGGGAGCGGCAAGCAGGAGATCGTGGTCGCCGTCACCGACACCGGTGGCGCGGACCAGCCCATGGGCAAGCAGTCCACGAACCCGGGTGGCATCTTCTACACGCAGACCTCCGGCATCTGGCAGACCGTGTGGATGGAGCCGGTCGCTCCCGCGGCGATCGGAAACATCGTGACCACGCCCGACATCGACACCGGCACCCTCGCGGTGACGGTCGACTCCGAGGGCGCCTCCTCCTCCGCCCGCGTCGAGGCCGTCGCCCGTGACGTCCACGGCAAGGTCGTCGGAAGGGTCAGCGGCGCGGCCGACAAGAAGCTCACCCTGCCCGTGGCGAAGCAGCACCTGTGGAGCCCCGACGACCCGTACCTCTACGACCTCGACGTGACGTTGACCGACGGCAAGACGAGCGACAAGGTGCGCAGCTACTTCGGGATGCGGAAGATCGCCGTGGAGAAGGTGGGCGGCTTCAACAAGCTGGTCCTCAACGGCAAGCCGATCTTCTCCCTCGCCACCCTCGACCAGGGCTTCTGGCCCGACGGTCTCTACACCGCGCCCAGCGACGACGCCCTCGCCTTCGACCTGGAGGCGCACAAGAAGCTCGGCTTCAACGCGGTGCGCAAGCACATCAAGGTGGAGCCGGCGCGGTGGTTCTACCACGCCGACAAGCTCGGCCTGCTCGTCTGGCAGGACTTCGTCTCCGGGAACCTCACCAACGAGACGGGCCAGAAGGCGTTCGTCGACCAGGGCCGCGAGGTGATGAAGCAGCACCACAACTCGCCCGCCGTGATCGGCTGGATCGTCTTCAACGAGGGCTGGGGCGAGTGGAACCGCGAGGAGACGGGCCGGATCACCGAGGCGGTCGAGGCCGCCGACCCGTCCCGTGTCGTCAACGCCCACAGCGGTGTCAACTGCTGCAACTCGAAGGGTGATTCGGGCAAGGGCGACATCATCGACCACCACGACTACAACAACGACGACCCGCCCTTCCCCGACGACAAGCGGGCCGCCATGGACGGCGAGCACGGCGGCTTCACCCTCCGCTCCCCCGGCCACATGTGGCCCGGCGCGCCGACCGTCATCTACAGCGGTGTCACCACCAAGGCGGAGCTGACCCGCAAGTACGTGGAGAACACCGAGAAGTTCTACGTCGAGCAGGCGGGCGCCGAACTGTCCGGTTCGGTGTACACGCAGATCACCGACCTGGAGAACGAGCTCAACGGTCTCTACACGTACGACCGGCGTGACATCAAGATGGATGCCGCCGAAGTACGGAAGGTCAACCTCAAGGTGATCGCGGCGGGTGCCGCGGCCGGTACGAAGCAGAAGCTGAAGGGCGGGCACTGGACCCTCGACGAGGGCACCGGCACCACCGCCAAGGACACCGGGCCCGGCAAGAGCCCCCTCACCTTGCGCGAGGGTGCTTCCTGGACCGACGGTGTCAACGGCAGCGCTCTGAAGTTCGACGGCCAGAAGCAGTACGCGGAGACCTCGGGTCCGGTGCTCGACACCAGTGGCAGCTACTCGGTGTCAGCCTGGGTCCGGCTCGACGGGATCCCCGGCAACTACGGCACGGCCGTCAGCCAGGACACCCGCGCTCTGGCCAACTCGTTCTACCTGCAGTACGGGCACGGCAACTTCGCCTTCAGCACCCCGGGTGAACGCCGTGCGCAGGTGGCCGTCGCCGCGGAGACCGGGCGCTGGTACCACCTCGTGGGCGTCCGGAACGCGGCCACCAACGAGATCGAGCTGTACCTCGACGGGAAGCTCGCGGCGACAACCACGGGCGGCGCCGCCCTCGGGAGCACCGGCCCGCTCACGGTCGGCCGGGCCCACTGGGACGGCACGAACGTCGACTTCTGGAACGGCGCGGTCGACGAGGTCCACGCCGTCGACCGGGCACTCACCGCCGAGGAGGTGAGCGCCCTCTACGGCGACGAGAAGCCGTAGCCGACAGCGCGAACGGCGGTTGCCCCGGCGACTGTCCCGGCGTCTGTCCCGGCGTCTGTCCCGGTGATGGTTCCGGTGATGGTTCCGGTGCTGGTTCCGGTAGTGGTCCCGGTGGTGGGAGGTTCCCTCCTGTCACCGGGACCATCGCTGTGTGCGACCACACCGGGGACACGGGGGCGAGGTCTCCGTCTCACGGCGTCACGCCGTCCCCTGCGTAGAGGTAGCCGCCCGGCCGGGCGGGGTCGGCGATCAGCAGCACCTGGTCACCGGTGCGAGGGATACGCAGTTTGGAGACGACGGTCTGGAGCGCGACCGGGTCGGTGGCCGCGCCCGACGGCTGGACGACCAGGTCCACGACCGGGTCGAAGTTGACCAGCCGGCCGGTGTCACCGATCGACACGACGACCGCGGGGATCGTCGGCACTCCCATCGCCAGCAACTGCTGCACGTTCACACCGGAGTTGTACGCCCCGATCGACTGCTGCACTCTGGCGAAGTCCTCACTGCCGAGGAACGCGCGTGTCGTCCGCCCGTAGAAACCCTTGCCCTCGGCAACCTGTCCCGCGATCTCGGCGGCCCGCTCCTCGCGGCTCCTGCGGCGCTTCCCGAAGATTCCCATGCTGTCTCTCCCCTTCTCGTCCTGGCCCTGACCAGGACAGTAGGGAGGAGGGATCTCCTACCGATCCCAGGTTCGACCGCTTGTTCCACCACCACGTAATCTCGGGCCATGCCGTCCCCGAGCCAGTCGCCGCCGACCCGGTCGCCGTCGACCGACGAGCGCCGTCCGCGTGCCATGGTCATCGACAGCGCGTGGCGCGGTCTCGGAGCACGGCCCGGACTGGAATCACTCAGCGGCCCCGGCGGCGCGCCGCTGACCCGGACGGTCAAGCTGATCGTGCTGCCGCTGATCATCAGGCCCGCACTGCGGCCCGAGCTGGCCGCCGACTTTCTCGGCGAACGAGAGGCCGCGCAACTCGACTTCCTCATAAGGGAGTCGGGCGACCTTCTGCACGCGACCGCGCAGTGGTTCACGGTGCTCAAGAAGACGCGGCGAACCCTGGGCATCAAGGCGGGCAACCCCCAGGACCTCTATTTCCAGCGCTGCTTCGAGCTGGCGACCGCACACGGCATGCCCTCCGCCTCCACCCCTGCCGGTGCGGACGCGTTGGCCCGGAGCGTCGTCGAAGACATCGCGGACGCGGGCGGCGGGCGCACGGTGGAGGCGTTGAAGGAGTACCTGGACGACGTCGTCCGGCGTACTCGTCTCGACGCGCAACTCGCCGAGGCATGGGACGCCCGGCCGCGCACCCCGGTCACTGACGCGGCCGAGGATACGTTTCACCTGGCGGCCACGGTTCTTGATGCCTGTGCCGCGCCCGGGTCGGAGACTGATGCGGGCACGAACGTGGGCACGGATACGGGCACGGACGCGGGTTCGTCGGCCTTCGCCGTCCTGCGGGAAGCCGGGCACGGGAGCCGGCTCGGGCAGGCCGTGTGGGCACGCACCGGCGGGGTCTGGGGTCGCGCCGACCTGCCCGCGCACCTGGGACTCAGCGCGCGTCCCGTGCCGAACCGGCCCGAGGTCGGTCGCGGTGCGTCGACCGCCACGCTCCCGGCGCCGTTCGACCGCACGCTCTTCGAGCGGCTCTTCACCGTGCTCCAGGCATCGGCGCACCGCGAGGAACTGCCGACGGCGCCCGAACTCGTGCGACGCGAGGTCGGCCGCAGTTGTGCGCCGCTCGGCCTGTACGACGAGAGCCTGCGCGTCGCCGTCGTCCTCGGGGGTCGCCTCGCCGTGGGCCTCGATCCTCTGGGGCTCGACCGTCCGGGCCACGATCCGCTGGGTCACGGGGAGGGCGAGGCAGGCCGGACGGCAGCGCATCGCATCGTCAACAGCCGCTGGCAGAGGGAGGCTTCGGTCCTGCGAGCCCGCAGAATGACCGTCTCCTCGCGGCCCGATCCGGACGGCGGGCAACTGAGCGCCCTCGCCCAGGACCTGCGCACCCCATGGGTCACGTACATGCGACGGCTGTGGGTACGGCTGCACGGGCGCGACGTCCGTGACGCGCCGCTGTCCGACGCCGCGTCGGCCTGGACCGTGCTCGACGGGGTCGCCCGCTCGGTGATGATGGACCACCGCGCGAAGGTCCGGACGGCGCTGCGCACCCTGTCGACGAGTACCGCGCGGGCGGCGGCGGCCGAGTCGAGGAGCGCGTGATGCCGGGGACGGGCGGCGGAACCGACGGCACCGGCATCCGTGTCACGCGGGCCGAGGACGGCATCGTACGGATCGCCGTTCCCCCAGCGGCGGGACCTGCCTTCACCCGAGCCGTGCTGGATGTCGCGGGCGCAGTCCTGACCTGGCCGGTCCTCGGTCCAACCGCCCTTCCCGCGGCGGAGATTCACCACCCCGGCCGCGCGCAGCAATGGCTGTGGGCGGTCTACGGCGAACGCACCGCTGCCGCCGTGCACGCTCTCGCGGCGGAGCCACCGGGGGCCTCGGCCGATGTCATGCCGCCGGAGTCGCCTCGGCCACCGGAGCGGCCGGAGTCGCAGACCGCGCTCGCGGGGTACGCCGCTCGACTCGCCCTCGGCCACTGGGCGGCCCGGTGGTGGCCCGCGTCGTACACGGACGGCATTCCGGCGCTCGAACCGGACCTGCTGGGACTGGAGTTGGCCGCGCTCACCCATCGCTGCCAGCAGCTCTTCGACGATCCCGAGGACCAGCCCGACGGTGATCCGGCCGAACTGGTGGAGACGCATCGGGCCGCGTTGGACCCGTTGATCCGGTGGTGGCAGACGGCGCGGGAGACGGCGTCCGGCCCGGTGCGGCAACTCGACGGGGTTGTACGGCTGATCGACGACGCGGCGGACTGCGCCGGGCTGGAGGGGGACGCGTTGCACCGGCTCCGGTCGGCCCTGGACGCGGCTGTGCCCCATGACACGGGCGGGGCGCACGGGCTCCGGACCCCGCTCGACCTCGGCAGCCTGTTCACGCGCTCCGGCGACTACGCCCTCGCGGCGGGTGAACGGCTCGGCGCGGGCGGCCGGGTGATCGCGCGGGGTTCGGGGACCAACGACTGGCGCCGCTACCCGCCCGGTTTCGTCGACTCGGCCGAGAGCGCGGTATCCTGGACCGTCTCCGCGGTCGGCGCCGGACGACGGATCGAGGTCGAGGTCGTCGCGGACGTCGCGGCGCCCGTCGGCGGCGTGCACCTCGCAGCGGAGGTCCGTGTGGAAGGCCGACCGCCGACCCGTGTGTCGCTCGCCCGCCGCGGCGATGTGTGGGCGGGCCGGGCGGACCTCGACGTCCCGGCTTCGCTGCCGCCGCGTACCCGTATCGAGGTCGGTGTCCTGTTGCCCGGCTTCGACCCTGATCCCGAACCGTGCGACGGCACCGACGGTACCGACGGCCGCGCCGACCGTGACGCCGTCCGCGCCCTCGCGCGACACCGGCTGACAACCGCGGCCCAGCCAGCGCCGCCTGAGTCGCAGGAGCCGTACACGCGGTCGCTTCTCTCACCTTTCCTGGCCGAGATCGTTGCCGCCGCAACTGACGCAGGGGAGGACTTCTGACCCATGCAGAACGACGAACCGGACACTGAACCGCACGACGAACCGGACATCGCACCGCATGGCGAACCGGGCGGCGAACCGCATGACGCTTCGGAGCCACGGCCAGAGCCACAGCCGGAGCCACCCCCGACGCTGTACGGAGAACCCTTCGACAGCGGCTTCGAACGCGCCGAACACCACCAGCTGACCCCGGATCTCCCTGCCGCACAGGCCGTCTACGCGGAACTGCTCACCGTCGCCGAGTCGTTCGAGGACTCCCCCGATGTGCGGTTGCTGCGAGGGCACCTGCTCTCGAACATCGCGGCGGTGCAGTTGACGGCCACGGATCTGCCCGGGGCAGGCCTCTCCGTCGAGCGGGCGCTCGGTCTGGTGCGCGGTGTGGCGGACGTTCCGATGGGGCCGCGAGGCCGCCAGCTGTGGCTGGAGGTCCTGCTCAAGACGCTCAAGGCCGACGTCGAGCTGTCCCGCAGGACGGGCAACCTGGACGCGGCGCTGGCGACGGTGGACGAAGCGGCTGCCCTGCTGACCGAGTTCGACGACCCCGAAGGGCTGCGCACCGCCGAGTTCAGCCTGGCCCGGGTGCATCTGCTGCTGGACCGCAGCGAGTGGGGCGCCGCCGAGGAACTGGCCTCGGCGCTGCTGCCCACCACGCCCGCGATCGAGCCGCAACTGCTGGACTGCCTGGGCATCATCTGCGCCTCGACCGGGCGGAGCGAACCCGCGGAGGACCACTTCGCCCGCGCGGACGAGGGGTATCTGGCGCTGGGCGACATCTCAGGGCGTCAGCAGGTGATCTCGCATCGGGCGTACGCGGCGATGCGGGCCGGCGACCTCGACCGGGCGGAGCAGTTGTACGCCGAGGCTTCCGCGGTCTTCGAGCGGCAGGGCCAGTTCGAGGATCTGGCGGTCTGCGAACAGGCCCGGGCCTTCCTCGCCGAGCACCGTGGCGACCCCGACGCGGGCCAGGCCCTGACGGAGTCGAGCCTGGCCCGTTTCGAACGGCTCGGTGCCATGATCGCCGCCGCCGACACCATGCTGCTCGGTGCCGGGCAGGCCTACGAACGCGGTGACATCGACGAGCTGAAGCGCCTCGCCCAGGGTGCCCGCGAGGTGTACCAGGAGCGCGCACTGTACGAGCGCTGCGCCCAGGTGGACCTCATGCTCGCGAAGACCCTTGAGGACAACCTGAACCGGACGGACCACGGCGACCACGAGCGGCGGTCCGTCGACACCGCGCTCTCACTCGCCCTGCCCGCCGCGCTGGCGCTGGAGGCCGCGCGCTACGACTTCGCCAGTGCGCACGCGCGGAGCCAGTGGCTGCAACTGGCCGACGACGCGATGCGGTTGGCCTTCCGGCTCGCCCTGCGCCGCCAGGACCAGGGCCTGATCTTCGAACTGGTGGAACACCGCTGTGCGGGCGCGTCGCTGGTCCTGAGCCCTGCGGACCGTGCGCCGCAGTCCGTCTTCCCGGACGCCGCGATGAAGACGTACGCGTCCGCCCCGGACGACGACGGGGCGCCGATGGCGCTGGGCGGTGTGGCGGCCGAGGCAGCCGCCTCCGTCGGTCTGCGGGTCGCGCCGCCGCCGAGGGTACGGATGGCGGCGGATACGGGTCGTACGGCGTTGCAGGAGTACATCCAAGCGGCCGAGTTCCGCTATCACCGGCGGATCGTGAGTGAGGAAGAGGTGCCGTTCTGGTCGCCGACGAGCTGACGCACGCGAACCGGCCGGTGGTCCAGGTCCGGCTGGCCGACGCCGGAGACCTCCATATGACATGGACGTGGGTCAGCGGGGTCCAGGGGTTCGGCACGGGGTACGGTCCCGCGGCCGACGTGGACGAGGCGATCCGCGCGCTGGCCGCCGCGCTGCCCGGCGCGGGCGTGGACGACGAAGATGATGCCGATGGCGATGGCGCGGAGGGTATGCGGCGCGCGTTCGAGTCCGGGGCGCTGGCCTCGTACGAGGAGGAGCGCCGCCTCGCGCGCCTGCTGGCCGAGGCGTTGTGGCCGCCGGGCCTGACCGACCAGATCCGCCAGGTGTCGGCGCGTCTGGGCCGTCCGCTGATACGGCTCCAGCCGTCGCCCAGGGTCGCCCAGGTGCCGTGGGAACTGCTGGCCGTGGGCGGCGGGCGCGATGACGACCCCCGGCTCGATGGCGACGTCCGGCTCATCGATCTCGCGGACATCGCCACCTCGGTGCCGGCCTCGCTGCGGCGGCCCGGCGCCGTGAGCCGAAACGCCCCGGCTCCGGACCCGGACGCCGATACGGCCTCGGACGCCGTCGTCCTCGTCCTGGACCCCCGCGTGCCCGGTCACCGTGCCGACTCCCCGCTCGGATCGGTCCTGGGACGCCCCGGTTCGGACCCCGCGCTGCTGTCGCTCGTACAGCGTCGTCTCGACACGGGAGCCGTCGTGCCGTCGGTCGCCGCGCCCGCCGAGGCCCTGCGCCGCACGGACCTGGACCGCGACTGGCTGAGCGAGGTGCTCCGCAAGGGCGCACGACGTCTGCTGTACGTCGGGCACGTGAGCGGCGCGCCGGTCGAGGGCGGCCGGAGCGAGGATGTCGCCCTCCACCTGTGCTGCGGCCCGCGGACCACCGGACTGACCGAACCGGTCCGCGCCCACCGGTCGTTGTCGGCCAAGGATCTCCTGCTGGGTACGCTCCCGCTGCGGGCGGACGGCGTACCGGGAGCGGAGCTGTGGCCCGCGCCGGAGCGCGTCGCGCTGATCGCCTGCGAGAGCGGTGGCGATCTCCGCTTCGCCGAGTCGTTCGGTCTGGCGTCCGCGATGATCCACAACGGGGCCCGGCTGGTCACCGCCACCCGCTGGGTGCTGCCGACCAGCTTCGCCTTCCATCGGCTGGCCGGTCTGCCGGAGTCGGTTCGTCCGCTCACGGACCTCGTCGTCGCCGTCGACGACGCCCATGAAGATCCCGATCCCGTGCGGCGGCTCGGTGCCTGGCAGCGAGAGCAGCTGGACCGCTGGCGCACCGACGGCCGGATCGAGCACGCGCCCCTGCTGTGGGCGGCCGTCACCTGCATCGTCAGGTGACGGCCGGGAGTTCGTACGTCGTCAGGTGACGGGCAGCAGGCCGTCGAGGAGGGCCGCTCCCAGCGCGATCGCCGTCATCCCGGCGAGCAGCAGATACGCGACGAACCTGACCGCCGACGCCCGCTCGCGGCGGTCGTGGTCGAGGTCGGGGGTGAAGACGGCCGGGTCGGCGGGCGCGTAGTGGATCGTGAGGTCGCGGTCGAGGGACAGACCGGGCCGTGCGATGCCCTCGCGGCACAGCGCGGTGACATGGACGCCCTCCCTGGTGGTGAAGACGACGACGGGAGCGTGGTTGACGATCTCGTCGCCCTCTCCGTCGGTGTGGACGTCCTTGGTCACGGCGACCACGCGGCCCGGCACGGCGACCGCACCGTCCAGCAGAGCGGCGCGGGCGCGCGCGTGCTGCCGGTCCCTGCTGAGCGCGCCGACGACGAGGAGGAGTCCTCCGAGGGAGATGAGCCCGTCCGGCCAGCCCCGCACGACGAACGTCCGGACGACCAGCCCCACAAGCAGCAGGAGGAGCATGCAGTTCGGGCCGCCCAGCCCCCGTTCCTCCCCCTTCTTGTCCAGCATGAGGTGGAACCGCTCCGGACGCCGCCGCGGATAGCGCACCGGGAACTCCTGGCCCACCCAGGCCGCGGCCACGACATGGCCGTTCCGCCCCGCGTGCCGCAGCCTCAACTCCCGCCCGGTGGAAGGGTCCTGGAAGGCGACGGTCACCGGGATCCCGGGCCTCTTGGAGTCACCGTGGTCCGGTCGGTGCACCTCCACGACCCGCGCCGTCACCCACACCGCGCGCTGGGGCCGCGTCAGCCCGGCGAGCGAGCCCGCGTAGCCGATCAGTGCCGCGCCCGCGGGCACCGTCCACCACAGTTCGAGCATCCCCTGCGCGTCCATCCGGCGACGCTCCCAGCGTGGCGACTCCTACCGATCCCAGGTCGGGCCGGGGCGCGAGGCGCTCCGTGGTGGGCGGACGGCGACCGTGATCCGTACGGTCAAGCGAGGTGATCACTCGATCGTGAGTTCCTGCCCTCCCGTGCCCGGTATGTCGTGATGCTGGGCGGAACGGCGTGCGACCGGCGCCGTCCGGATGTGCTGTGGGTGGGGAGTGGCGTGACGCGAGCGACGGAACGACGTGCGGGCCTGGACGAGCGGGCCGTCCTGCTGGTGGCGGGCCTGGCCGAGCTGACGGTGAGCACGGTGGGTTCGGCCCTGGGGACCGTGCGGGGGCTGCTGCGGCGCTCGGACGCCGCGGAGCTGGCGGCGGAGGCCGAGCACGATCTGTTGGCGCGCGGACGCCTGGTGCTGGACCGGTACGCGGCCGTGCCCCCGGCCCACCTGGAGATCCTCGCCCGGCGCGCGCTGGTCCGACGGGCCGCCGATGACGTCTGACCGATCGGATGCGGCCGCGTTCAAGTCCCGTGTCGACGCGGTGCTGCACGCGTTCGTCGCCCATGAGGCCGGGCAGTTGGCGGCGATCGATCCGGCGCTGGGACCGGTGGCCACGCAGGTGGAGGCCGCGGTCGCGGACGGCAAACGGCTGCGGGCGGCGTTCTGTTACTGGGGCTGGCGCGCGGTGGGACAGCCGGACAGCGACGCGCTGGTGCGGGCTGCGGCCTCCGTGGAGCTGGTGCACGCCGCCGCGGTCGTGCACGACGACCTCATCGACGAGAGCGCGTTACGGCACGGGCGGCCCACGGCCCACGTCGCTCTGCGCGCTGCCGTACGCCGTCGCCCGCGGGCCGTCGCCGCCGCAAGGTCGCTGGCGCTGCTGGTGGGGGATCTGCTGATGGGGCTGGCCGGGCAGTTGTTCGCCACCAGTGGGCTGCCCGCGGCCTATCTGGCGCGGGCCCGCCCGTTGTGGTCGGTGCTGGCCCGTGAGCTGATCGCGGGCGAGTGCCTGGAGATCCTGCGGACCGGCGACGAGCCTGACGTCACCGCTTCGCTGAAGGTGATCCGGTACAAGACCGCCAAGTACACCGTCGAGCATCCCCTGCTGATCGGCGGCGCCCTGGCCGGGGCGGGCGAGCGGCTGCGCGAGGGCTACTCCGCGTACGGGCTTCCGCTGGGCGAGGCGTTCCAGCTGCGGGACGACCTGCTGGGCCTGTTCGGGGACCCGCACCGGACCGGCAAGGCCAACGCCGACGACGTACGCGGCAGGCGGCCCACGGCCCTGCTGGCGGAGACCTGGCGCCTCGCCGGTGCCGACGACCGGGAGCAGCTGAGCACCCTGCTGGGCCGGCGCGACCCGGACGGCGACGGCCTGCACACGGTGCGCGAGGTGATGCGCCGGCTGAAGGCACCGGACCGCGTGGAGGACATGATCAGCGCCCGGGTCGAGGAGGCCCTCGGCGCCCTGGACGAGCTGGACGTACCCGCGCAGGCCGCCACGGCCCTGACCTCGCTGGCCCACTCGGCCGCCGCCCGCCTGTCCTGACCCTCGTAAGGAGCCTTGCCATGAACCACACCGAGGCATCGATGGACGCCCTGCGGCAGTCCGGCGACGAACTCGCCGACGCCACCGTCGCCACACTCTTCGAACGCGGCGAGGTGGGCAGGTTCAACACCCTCATGCGGTACGTCTCCACCGTCGGCGCGCCTCTGCCGGACGGGCTGCCCGAGGTGGCCCGGGAGTACCTCCGGGAGACAAGCGCTCCGCCGGCCTGGGTCGACTGGGGGGAGATGGAGAAGGCCCGGTTGTTCTTCATCGACAACAACGTGCACATCTCCACGGCCCTCTCCTTCGCCTCCATGCCCGCCTGTTACGTCGTCCCGCACGTGGCGAAGCTGTTGTCGGCCGCCCATGGGTTGAAGTACCCGTCCAAACGGATGGCGGAGACCGGCCAGTTCACCGTCCACCTCATGCAGCCCGACGCCTTCGAGGCCGGCAGCCGCTTCATTCCGGCCGCGCAGAAGGTCCGTCTGCTGCACGCCTCCATCCGCCACCATCTGAAACGCGAGGACCGCTGGGACACCGAAGCGCTGGGGACGCCGATCTGTCAGGAGGACATGATCGGCGGGCAGATGTTCTTCTCCATGCTGGTGCTGGACTCCCTGCACCGCCTCGGCATCCACATGTCCACGGAGGGGGCCGAGGCGTACTACTACGCCTGGCGGGTCGTCGGGGCGATGCTCGGTGTCGACCAGGACGCCGTCCCCAAGTCCCTTGAGGAGGCACGCCGGTTCCTCGACCTGTACATGGTCCGGCACATGGGTCCTTCCGAGGAGGGCGCGCACCTGACCCGGCAGCTCATCGACCTCTACGAGGAGGTCGTGCCGGGCACCTTCTTCGACCCGATCGTCTCCGCGCTGATCCGGCATCTCGTCGGCGACACCTGCGGCGACTGGCTCCAGGTGCCCCGCACCCCCTGGGACACGGTCGTCAAGGCCGTGCCCCATCTCCTCGGTGTCCTGGAGACCATCGAGGACCGTTCACCGCTCGGCGCCTGGGCGCTGGACCGTCTCGGCCACCTCACCACGGTCCTCGAGCTGTCCTCCCTCACCCGCGGGCGCGTCATGCACTACGCCATCCCCGAACAGCTGAAAAGGGACTACGGAGTCTCCGACGCGGTGCGCCGCACCCAGCGGTGGACCCCGCCTGCCGCGACGGTCCCCTACTGATCTGCCGCCGTGCTGTCCGCCTCAGGGGCCGGCAGCACGGCGCTCGGGATCTGGGTCAGGGCCGACGCTCCGCCGTCCACGACGTGGACGCCGCCGGTCATCCAGGACGAGTCGTCGGAGGCCAGGAGGAGGGCCGGCCCCGTGATGTCGTCGGGCCTGCCCCAGCGCCGCATCGGGATCGAGTCCTCCCACGCGGCGACGGCGGCTTCGGGCCGGGGGCCGGGGCCGCCGATGTTGGTGACCACCGGCCCGGGGGCGAGGGCGTTCACGCGGACGCCGAAGCGGGCGAGTTCCAGTGAGGCCTGGCGGACCAGGCCGACCACGGCGGCCTTGGACGCGACGTACGGGTAGCTGACGCGTGGTTCCGCGCGCAGGCCCGCCGTGGAGGCGGTGACGACGATGCTCCCGGACCGCTGCCCCTTCATCACCCGGGCGCAGTGCTGGAGGCAGTGGAACAGGCCGTCCAGGTTGACGTCCATGACCCGCCGCCACGCCTCGAAGGGCAGCTCGTCGATCGCGCCGCCGGGCTGGAGCAGGGAGGGCACGCCGTTGATGCCCGCGTTCAGGAAGGCGACGTCGAGGCGGCCCGACGCGGCGACCACGTCGTCCACGAGGGTGCGGACCGCGTCCGGGTCCGTCACGTCGCACACGTGTGACGTGACGGACCCGCTGCCTGCGGCGGTCAGTTTCCCGGCCGCTTCGTGGACCGTGTCCGACACGTCCGCGAGGTGCACCGTGGCGCCCTCGTCCGCGCAGGCACGGGCGATCGCGTGACCGATTCCGCTCGCCGCGCCGGTGACCAGCACCACTCGTCGGTCGATGCGCAGGGTGTCCATCAGGTCAGCCTTTCCTTCGTACGAGGAGCGTGCCCGCTGTTCCGTCGACCTCCACGAGGTCCCCGGTGCGGATCGTCCCGGTGGTGTCCAGGCCCGTCACCGCCGGGACGTGGAGGACGACGAGGCCGAGTGCGAGCTTGCTGTTCATCCGCGTGAACACGATGGCGCACGGCGCCGTGCCCTGCAGCTTGGCGAGGTGGAACTGCCCGGACCAGCCGGAGGACCCCTTGGCCCCGGGCAGCACCAGTACGGTGCCGGCGACGCTGCTCCCGTGCTGGGGGTGGCGGCTCTCCACGATGGTGCCGGTCCGCGGGTCGATGCCGCCCCAGCCCGACACCGGGGCCGTGCACACCAGCGCCGGTCCGCTCGCCCGTCCGGCGACGACCCCTGTGCCGTACAGCAGCTCAGGCATCGGGCCACCGTCCTTCCAGGGCGGCGGTGACACAGGTGCGTACGCCGCCGAACCAGCCCTGTACACCGGTGATGGCCGGCAGATAGTGCGCCTGCTTCGCGGAGTCGGTGGCGAACACGCGTGTGCCCGGCGGCAGGAACTGTCCGATCGCCGGGCAGGTGTCGGACAGTACGCGCCCGCCGGCCCTCTCGATGGCGGCGACGTGGCCGTGGCGTTCGGCCACCTCGCGCAGGGCACGCGGAGTGAACACCCACAGGGCTGTCGAGTCCGCGAGACGCCGGCCCTCAAGGAGCCCGGCGACCTCGCGGACCTGTTCCAGTGAGGCGTGCGGGCAGCCGATCATCACGAAGTCCACCTCGCGGTCGGTGGCCGTCCGGCACAGCGATGCCACGGTCTCGGCGCGGGCGTCCGCGTCGAAGACCGAGACCGCGGCGGGTTCCCGTCCGGCCAGGGCCTGTTCCACCGTCCGGGCCTCCGGGGTGACACCGGGCAGGTGGTACATCTCGACGTCACCGGAGGAGGCTGCCGCCGCGCCGAACTGCTTGAGCTGTACCGGCGTCGGCGCGTTCCCCGCGAGCCCGGGGCCGGTGAGGACCGGGACGGCGTCCTGGACCTGCTCCCCCACCCAGTAGCCGAGGACGTTCCAGTCCTCGGTGGTCACCACCGGGTGCCGCACCTCGACCAGGTGGGTGGCGCGGCGGTGCGCGTCCAGGTGGTAGCCGCAGTAGGGGGTGCGGCCGGTGAGCATGGACGCGGCGGAGGACTCGCGGCCCTCGGTGTTGGTGCGGGCGCCGAGCACGGAGTTGATGTAGACGACCGCGGAGGACTCCATCCACGCGCAGTGCTCGCCGAACCGGGGCACGTTTCCGACCTGGTAGGGGGTGCAGGTCGAGAGCAGGTCGACGCCCTTGTCGGCGAGGTAGCGCTCGCTGTCGTCCATGGCTGCGGCGTCGGTGGGCGCGATGCCCTGCAGATCCCACTGGTCGCGGTCTCGGGGGCCGATGAGCTGGCAGCTGTGGGCGCGGAACGGCGGGACGTCGACCGTCTCGTCGAGGTCCAGGGAGAACCGCGAGAACAGGGCGGCCGGGTCGGTGGTGCCCAGGACCCGTGCGTGACGCGGTCCGAAGAGGTTGGCGCCGCACACGTTGTCGGTGTCGATGAGGCGTTCGGCGCCCATCAGCTCGCCGTACCGGACGAGGAGTTCGAGGGCGGAGCGGACCGCGGGACCCTCTTCGCCGGCCAGCATGCGTTCGTCGGCGGGGCTCAGCAGCATGATGTCCTCACAGTGAGAGGCACGCGCCCTCTCCTTCCAGTTCGGTGCGCAGCCGCGTGACGTCGACCTCGGCGGCCGTGACCTGGTCCTTGAGCGCCAGGTGGGCGGCCGTACCGGCGGCCTGGCCCATGGCGAAGCAGGGTCCCGCGACGCGTGCGGCGGACTGGCCGCCGTGGGTCATCGACGCGCAGCGTCCGGCGACGAGCAGGTTGCCGGGGCCCTCGGCGGGGACGAGCATGCGGTACGGCAGCTGGTTGTAGCCCACCGGGTCGTCTCCGTAGGGCCAGCGGATGTCGAGGTCCCCGTCGACATGGGCCTCCACGGGCCAGCCGTTGAGGCCGACGGAGTCCTCGAAGCGGGCGCAGGAGCGGACGTCGTCCTCGGTCAGGAGGTAGCGGCCGAGCAGGCGGCGGGTCTCACGGATTCCGATCTCGGGGCCGATGTCGACGATGTAGGACTTCTCGAAGCCGGGGAGGTTCTCGCGGATGAAGCCGAAGACCTCCTGGGCCTGTGCCCGGCCCTGCACCTCGCCGTGGGTGAGCTGCCAGACGTCGGTGCCGTCGACCGCGCTGCCGTCGGGGTTGCGCAGTTGGGTGGCGTTGGCCCGCCACTCCACGGCGTCGCGCTGGGGCCGTACGATCGCGCCGCGCCGGGGGAAGCGGGGGCGGCCGGCGGCCACGGCCTCGTCCATCAGGCGGGGCAGGATCTTCCAGGCTGGTCCGGCGCGCTCGTCGTCCACGGCGTTGATGCGGAACATCGTGGACGGGTAGAGCATGTCGCCGTACGGGTCGGCCTTCTCGTGGCTCGTACCGGTCCAGGCCAGCAGGTCGCCGTCGCCGGAGCAGTCGATGAACACCTGGCCGCGCAGGATGCCGCGGCCGGACTTCGACTCGACGATGACCGCCTCGACGCCCGACGGGCCGGCGATCGCGCCCACCGCGAAGGCGTGGTAGAGGAGTTGGGCTCCGGCGGACAGCACGTGGTCGTCGGCGGCGCTGCGGTAGGCCGGGATGTCGTAGGCCTGTGCCTGGATGCGGTCGGCGAAGGACAGGTGGGGAGCGCGCAGGCCGCCGAGCCGGTCGATGCGTTCCAGGAGTTCGGTGGCGTGTCCCCTGACGGTGAGGACGTGTTCGCCGTGGACGTTGGAGTACATGCCGCAGAAGGTGGACAGGCCGCCGCCGGTGCCGGCGCCGCCCAGGTAGCCGCTCTTCTCCACCAGCAGGGTGCTGCGTCCGGCGCGGGCGGCGGCGGTCGCCGCGGCGAGTCCGGAGGGGCCGCCGCCGAGGACGACGACCTCCCACTCGCCGAACACCGGTGTCTCACGGGTGGGTTCGGTGACGTGGCTGTTCACGGGGTGGCCTTTCTGTCGGCTGCGGGGGTGGCGGCCGCGGTGACGGTGGCGGCGGTCCAGTGGTCCGTCAGCAGGGTGTGGAGTCGGTCGGGGATCTCCTGGCTGAGCAGGTGTCCCGCGTCGGGGAGCGCGATGTGCCGGGCGCCGGGCACGCCGGTCGCGATCGTCCGCGCGTGGTGGGCCGGGACGACGGCGTCGGCGAGCCCGTTCACCGCGAGCACGGGGCAGCGGATATCGGCCAGCCGGTCACGCAGGTCGGTGCCCGCGACGGCCTCGCAGCAGGCCGCGTACCCTTCGGGGTCGAGTTGCCCGACACCGTCGACGGTGTTCTGGACCAGCGCTGTCGGGGCATGGGCCACGGCGGGGGCGTGCCAGCGGTCGAGCAGGCCCGTGGTGGCCGCCGTCATGCCCTGTTCCCGGATGGAGGCGGCGCGTCGCCGCCAGAAGGCAGGATCGTCGGCGAAGGCGGGCGCGTTGACGGTGACGAGACTGCGTACCCGGTCTGGGTGGTCCGCGGCCAGGGCGAGACCGACGGTCCCGCCGAGGCTGATCCCCACGACGTCGACGGACTCGATCTCCAGCGAGTCGAGCAGGGTGACGGCGTCGTGGACCAGGTCGGCGAGGTCGTACGGTCCCGGGGGCGCCGGGGACGCGCCGTGTCCGCGGTGGTCGTAGGCGATCACTCGGCGATCGGTACGCAGGCGTGCGCGCTGCGGTGCCCACATCGCGGCGGTGGTGCCGAGGGAGGCGGAGAGCAGGACCGGGGCGCCGGAGCCTTCGTCCGTGTACGCGGTCATGCGGCGGCTGCCGCTCGGCGGCCGGCCTTGGCCTCCTGGATGCCGCGGTGCACGCGGGTGCGCAGTTCGGCGAACTCCGGCGTCGAACGGCTGGTGACCTGGTCGCGTTCGGCGGGCAGTGAGATGGGCACGTCGTCGAGGACGTGGGTGGGCGAGGCGGACAGGACCAGGACGCGTTCGCCGAGGTAGACGGCCTCGTCGATGTCGTGGGTGACGAAGAGTGTGGTGATGCCCAGCGACCGCCACAGTGAGCGGACGAGGTCTTCGAGGTCGGCGCGGGTTTGCGCGTCGACGGCGGCGAACGGCTCGTCCATCAGGAGCACCTGCGGCTCGTACGCGACGGCCCGGGCGATGGCGACACGCTGCTGCATACCGCCGGAGAGCTGCCACGGGTACGCGTCACCGGAGTCGGCGAGTCCGACGGCGGTGAGCGAGTCGGCGACGAGGCGGTCGCGTTCGGCGCGGGGCAGGCCCTTCTGCCGCAGCGGCAGGTCGATGTTCTGCCGCACGGTCTTCCAGGGGAAGAGGCTGCGGCCGTACTCCTGGAACACCACGGCCATGCCGGGCGGCGGCCCGGTCACGCGGGCGCCGTCGAGCAGGACCTCCCCCGCGGTGGGAGTGAGCAGTCCGGCCAGGCATTTGAGGAGGGTCGTCTTGCCCGCGCCGGAGGGGCCTACGATGCAGGCGAACTCGCCCCGGGCGACGGAGAAGGTGATGTCGCCGATCGCCTCCACCCGGTGGCCGGACGACTCGTACACCTTGTTGAGGCCCTTGACGGTGACCATGTCTGTCATCAGCCGTTCTTCCTCTGCGACTCGCGCAGGCCCAGGTACCAGCCCAGGACCCGCTTCTCGACGACGGTGAACAGCGCGGACAGCGCGAACCCGATGAGGCCGAGCAGGATGATGCCGCTCCACATCTGGGGGATCGCGAAGGTGCGCTGGAACTGCACGATGCTGAAGCCGAGTCCGTTGGTGGCGGCGAACATCTCGCCGATGACCATGAGGATCAGCCCGATGGACAGGGACTGGCGGAGTCCGGCCATGATCTGCGGGCTCGCCGCGGGCAGCACCATGTGGCGCAGCCGCGCGCCGCGGGTGATGCCGTAGGTGCGGCAGGTGTCGACCATGACCTCGTCGGCGGCGCGGACGCCCTCGACGGTGTTCAGCAGGACCGGCCAGACGCAGCCGGAGACGATGACCAGCACCTTCGAGCCGTCCCCGATGCCGGCGACGATCGCGATGACCGGTACGAGCACGGTCGGCGGGAGGGCGCGCAGGAACTCCAGGACCGGTTCGGCGCCGCGGCGCAGTGTGTCGGTCAGGCCGAGGGCGACGCCCAGGGCCACCCCGATGACGGCGGAGAGGGCGAATCCGGTGAGCAGCCGGAGCATGCTGGGTACGACGTCGTCGGCGAAGCGGGACGAGAGCCACAGTTCGCCGAACCGGTCGAGGATGTCGGGCAGCGGCGGGTAGTAGTAGCTGGTGCTGTCGACGCTGGTGATCCACCACAGCGCGACGAGGGCGGCGGGCAGCCCGAGGGCGTACAGGGTGCGGCGCAGGAGGTTCATCGGGAGCCCTCCGATCGCCGGACGGAGGGGTGCCAGCCGAGTGCGGCGCGCTCCGCGTACCGGAAGCCGACGTTGACCAGGACGCCCAGGACGCCGGTGAGCAGGACGAGCGCGAACATCTCCGTCGTCGCCCCGCTGCTCTGCGCGACGGAGATGAGCTGGCCGATGCCGGTGGTGCCGATGACCAGTTCGCCGGTGATGGCGAGGACCAGGGCGACGGAGGCGGCGAGCCGGATGCCGGTGAACACGAACGGCAGGGCGGTGGGCCAGATGACGTGCCGGATGCGGGCCCACAGGCCGAAGCGGTAGGAGCGGGCGGTGTCGTGGGCGACCGGGTCGATGTCCTGGACGCCGTAGAGGACCTGCACCAGCACCTGCCAGAAGCCGGCGTAGACGATGAGGACCACCCCGGACTCGTAGCCGGTGCCGAAGACGAGGATGACCGCCGGGATGAGGGCCACCGAGGGGATCGGGCGCAGGAACTCCACCGTGGAGGCGGTGATCGCGCGCAGCACCGGTACGAGTCCGATGGCCACGCCGGCGATGACGCCCGCGGCGACGGCGGCCACCAGTCCGACGGCCCAGGTGCGGACCGTGTTGCCGAGTGCCTCCCACAGCGCGCCGTCGCCCGCCTCGCGGCCGAGCTGGGCCAGGACGGAGCTGAGCGGGGGCAGTGCGCCGTCCGCGATCAGGCCGGTGCGCGGGACGAGTTCGGCGATCAGCGCGGCGACCGCGATGCCGACGAGCGGGGCGATACGGGGCCGCGGCCTGCGGGTTCGTGGAGGCGGGGCGGGCGGGGCCTTGGTGGGCCGGGTGGCGTCGAGCACTTTCATCGGGCGACTCCCGCTTCTCCCAGGGGTGTGCCGCACGTGCTCGCGCAGTCCGTGCGGGCCAGCACGGAGCCGCAGGCGGGGCTGGTGACGGTGCGGTCGTACACGGACAGCCAGCCGAGCGTACGGACGGTCTCGGCGGGCGCGGCCTCGCGCCCGGCCAGGGTCTCCGGGTCGACCTCCAGGTCGACCGTGCGGGTGGTGAGGTCGATGCTGATGACGTCACCGTCGTGGATGCGGCCGAGGGGGCCGCCGATCGCGGCCTCCGGGGAGACCTCGCCGACGACGATGCCCTTGTTGACCAGTCCGGAGAGCTGGCCGTCGGTGACCACGGCGACCTTCTCGCCGAGTCCCGCGCCGTCGAGGGCGAACACGAACGCCGAGGCCATCGCCATGCCGGGGCCGCCGTGCAGCCCCATGCCGCGCAGCACGACCACGTCTCCGGCCTGCACCTCGCCCGCCGCGAGCCCCGCGATGGCGGTCTCGCGGGAGGGGTAGCAGCGGGCGGGGCCGCGGAAGGAGGTGGGCCGTTCCTCGTCGGCGGGCAGCTTGACGATCGCGCCCTCGGCCGCCAGGGACCCGCGCAGGACGACGATGGACGGCGTACGGGAGAAGGGGTCGTCCAGCGGCCGGATGAACTCCGGTTCGGACGGCGGTGTCTCGGCGACGAGTTCGCCGAGCGTGCGGCCGGTGGCCCCGACCGTGGTGAGGTCCAGCAGGGGGGCCAGCGCGGCGAGGACGCCCCGGGTGCCGCCGGCGTCGTCGAGCTGTTCGACGAGGTGGGGGCCGTTGGGGCGTACCGCGGTGATGACGGGGACCCGGTCGGCCAGTTCCTCGTAGGTCCGCCACACGTCGACGTCCAGTCCGGCCTCGACGGCGACGGCCTGGAGGTGCTTGACGGAGTTGATGGAGCCGCCGACCGCGAGCATCACGGTGACCGCGTTGCGGATCGCGGCCGGGGTGAGCACCGAGCGTGCCGTGCGCCCCGCGCGGACCATCTCCACGATGTGCCGGCCGGCCGAGCGGACCGCGTCCCACATGACCGGCCCTTCGGCGCGGGTCGGGGTGGTGCCGGGCAGGGCCATGCCGAGCGCCTCGGCGGCCATGTGCATGGTGTTGGCGGTGCCCATGCCCGCGCACACGCCGGGCCCGCGGATGGCGTCCTCGGACATGGCGAGCAGGTCCTCGGCGGAGGTACGGCCCAGGGCGGTGTGGCCCGCGTGCAGGAAGACGTCCTCGATGTCGGCGCCGCCGTCCTCGTGCAGGGCGCTGCGCTGGTAGCCGCAGGCGACGAGCAGGGTGGGCACGTCGAGCCTGCCGCCCGCCATCATGTGGGCGGGCGCGGTCTTGTCGCACGAGCTGAGGCACACCATGCCGTCGAGCAGGGCGCCCTCCACCACGACCTCGATGTCGTTGACGATGAGGTCACGGGTGGGCAGGACGTACCGGCCGCCGGCCCCGGCGCTGGTGATGAAGTCGGCGGGAGCCGCGGTACGGATCTCGAAGGGCAGGCCGCCCGCCTCGCGTATCGCCTCCTTCAGCACCGGGACGATGTCGTCGAGGTGCGCGAAACAGGCGGCCAGGTCGGACGAGGAGTTGACGATGGCGATCTTGGGCCGGGCCATCTCCTCGTCGGTGATGCCGAGCGAGCGCCACTGGGCCCGCCGGACCGCCCAGCGGGAGCTGCCGGCGGGCAGGTCGCTGCGGAGGGGGGCCGCGCCGCCGAGGGGGGCGGCGCCGTGGCCGGGGGCGTCGCTGTGGAGAGGGGTGGTCATGTCAGCCGGCCGTTCCCGACCACACCAGGTCGTCGTAGGAGATGTCCTTGTCGATCAGGCCGTGTGCGCGGGCGGTCTTGACGAACGTCTCCACGGAGGACTGCTCGATCGCGGGCGCGAAGGTCGGCAGTGTCACCTTCTGGGCCACCGCCGCGTCGATCTTCATGAACGAGGACAGCTGCGCCCGGGTCTCCCGGGGGTGTGCCTCGGCGTAGGCCAGTGACTCGTCGATGGCGGCCTTCAGCGCGGTGAACAGCTTGGGGTTCTTCTTCAGCTGTGCCTCGGAGGTGAAGTACACCGATGTCGTCAGGCTGGTCTTCGCCATGTCGAGGTAGGGCGAGGCGACGACCCGGGTGTCCTTGTCCGCGGCGATGGTGTCGAACGGCTCGGCGGTGACCATGGCGTCGATGTCGCCCTTGCCGAGCGCGGTGACCGCGTCGGGGAAGGGCAGTTCGACGAACTCGACCTTGTCCGGGTCTCCCTTGTCCGCGTCGACCGCGACCTCGCCCAGCATCTGGAGCAGGTTGTTGAGCGTGTTGACGCTGACCTTCTTGCCTTCGAGATCGGCCGCCGACCTGATCGGGCTGTCCTTCGGGACGCGGATCATCGTCACGTCCTTGCCCTCGGTGCCCGTGGAATTGGATCCGGAGGCGATGACCTTGAGGGGCAGGCCCTGGCCGCGGGCGGAGAGCACCGAGACGATGTTGCTGAACGCGAACTGGTACTGGCCGCTGACCACCGGCGGGACCAGGGCCGCGCCGCCCTGGGCGGTCTTGATGTCGAGCTTGATGCCGCGCTCGGAGAAGAAGCCCTGCTTCTCCCCCAGGTAGAGCGCGGCCACGTCGATGACCGGGATGAATCCGGCCTGCACGGTGACCGGCGTCTTCGAGGAGGGGTCCTGCCCTCCCGACGATTCGCCGCCGCCGCAGGCGGTGAGCGACAGAGCCAGTCCGGCCGCGGCCGCCAGCGCCGTTCTTCTGCGCATGATCGGGAACTCCATCGTTCCTCCACGAGACAAGGGTCCGGAGGACCGGACCAGAGGGTGCGTGGAAGGGACCATACATATCTGAACACGTGTGCGCTAGACGCACGCACACCTGTTCGCTGTGCGTACACTGCTGGTCGTGTCCATCGGCAGAACCCGTCCGCCGGATGTGGGAAGGTGGTCGCCGCCACCGCCGGGACTGGGAGACACCACATGGAACTGCTCGAAGACGGGCCTGGGGACGCGGACTTCGTCCAGTCACTGGCGCGCGGACTCGAAGTGATCAGGGCCTTCGACGCGGAGCACCCGTTCCGCTCGCTCAGCGACGTCGCCAAGGCGACCGGTCTCTCCCGCGCCTCGGCCCGGCGCTCCCTGCTGACCCTGCACAAACTCGGCTACGTACGCAGCGAGGGCACGCTCTTCGGGCTCACGCCCAAGACCCTGGAGCTGGGGCACGCGTATCTGCGGGCCCTGTCCACTCCCCAGATCGCCGAACCGCACCTGACGAGCCTCATGCGCGACGTGCGCGAGACGACCGCGCTGTCCGTGCTCGACGGCGATCACGTGGTGCACGTGGCGCGCGTCCCGGCCGGCGGGGTGATCAGCGTGTCCATCAACGTGGGGTCCCGGTTCCCCGCCTACGCCACGGCCATGGGCCGGGTGCTGCTCGTCGGTCTGGCCGAGGACGCCTTCCAGGCCTACCTGGACCGGATCGACCTGCAGCCGCTGACCGACCGCACGGTCCGCAGTGCCGACGAGTTGCGGGCGGTCATAGAGACGGCTCGGGCCGACGGGTTCTGCCTCGCCGACCAGGAACTCAACCAGGGGCTGCGGGCCGTGGCCGTCCCCGTGCACGACCGGTCGGGTGCCGTCATCGCGGCGGCCAACATCGCCGCGAGCGCGGGCATGCGCAGCCTCGACGAACTCCGCGCCATGGTGCCGCGGTTGCGGGAGTGCGCCACCGCCATCGAGACGGACCTGCATCGGGTCGCCGGCCCCTGACCGTCCGCGGAGCGGATCCGCAGAACGGAACAGGACGGAACGGGACGGAATCCGACGGGGCCGTGTCGCCGTCACCGCACGGGTCGCGGTCTCACGCGGCTACGAGGCGGAGGTCTCCGGCAGACCCCTCACGGGCACGGCCCGAACCGCCGGCTGCGGTGGCTGTTCCGGCGGTTCGAAGGCCGGTTGGGCCTGTCCGTCGAGTCGGGTGCGGAGTTCGGTGCGGAGCGGGTCCGTGTCCGGGAGCGCCAGTTCGTCGGTGATGGCCAGGGCCCGCGTCCAGGCGGTGCGTGCGGCGTCGGGGCGGGCCGTGACGCGGTGGATGTCGCCCAGACACAGCAGACCGGCGGCCTCGCTCTGCCGGTCGCCGGTCCGGTGGAAGAGGTCGACGGCCTGCCGGTAGCAGTCGACGGCCTGGCCATGTCTGCCCAGGTGGTGCTGGATGTAGCCGAGACTGTCCCAGGTGTGGGCCTGCCCGTTGAGGTCTCCGGTCTCCTGGGCCAGTTCGAGGGCCTGCCGGCAGTGGACGAGGGCCTCGTGGTGGTCGCCGAGCTGGGCGTTGAGCCAGCCGATGTGATTGAGGGCGGCGGACTGCCCGGCCCGGTCGGCAGCGGCCCGGTAGTGCTTGAGGCTGTGGCCCGCGTGGTCGAGTGCCTGCTGGGGGCTGCCCCGCGTGGCGGACATCCGTGCCAGGTGCTGGTGGGTACGGGCCTGTCCCGCGTCGCTGCCGAGTTCGGCGAACAGGTCGAGGGCGCGCAGGTAGTGGCCGCGGGCGTCCTCGCCGCGGTCCAGCCGGTCCTGGGCGAGCCCGAGTCCCCGGTGGGCACCGGCCCGGCCCGCGCGGTCGCCCTGCCGTCGTGCCGCTTCCAGGGCGCTCGTCTGGAGGGCGGCGAGCACCCGCCAGTACCCGTGCCGGTCGAGGAAGGTGGTGAGGGCCGCCGCGAGCTGCCAGCTGTGACGGTCGAACCCGCTCGCGCCGGCCTGCTCCACCGCGGCCACGAGCACGGTGTGTTCCGCGGCGAACCAGGTCTGTGCCTGCTCGTGGTCCGCGAGGGCCTCGGGGGCGGCGCCCAGCAGGGCGGGTGGCAACGGGACCGGGTTGGGCTGCGGTGTCAGCAGTACGTCGGCGGTGTGGGCGGTGTGCAGATAGTGGTCGAGCAGGCGGTGCACCGCGGTGCGCCGTTCCTGGTCGCTGTCGATGCTGTCGACCAGTTCGGCGGCGTACACGCGCAGCAGGTCGTGGAAGGTGTACCGGCCCGGCGCGTGTTCGGTGAGGAGGTGTCCGCCGACGAGTTCGGCCAGCAGGGCGGCGGCACGGCTCACCGGTATGCCGCCCAGGGCTGCGATGGCCGGCAGGGCCGCGTCGGGTCCTGGATGCAGGCCCAGCAGCCGGAACAGTCCGGCCGCCCCGGGGCTCAGCGCCTCGTAGGACCAGGAGAACACGGCGCGCACCTGGCTGGTCGCCTCCCCGCCGTCCAGGGCGTCGAGACGGTGGTCGGCCCGGCGCAGTTCGTCGGCGAGCGCGGCGAGCGGGAACCGGGGTCGCGCCGCGGCGCGGGCTCCCACGATCGCGAGGGCCAGGGGCAGTCCCGCGCACCGGCCGACGATCTCCCCGACGGCGGCGTGTTCCGCGTTCATCCGGCTCACGCCCAGTCGGCCGGTCAGTAACTCCCGGGCCTGGCCGGACGTGAGCAGGTCGACGGTCAGCAGATGGGCGCCCTCGGCCACGGCGAGGCCGGTCAGCAGGCGCCGGCTGGTCACCAGCGCGAGACAGCCGGGCGCTCCGGGCAGCAGCGGACGGACCTGCTCGGCGTCGCGGGCGTTGTCCAGCACCACCAGCACCCGCCGTCCGGCCAGCAGGCTGCGGTACAGGCCGGCCTGTGCCTCAAGGCCGACCGGGACGCGTGCCGGCGGCACCCCGAACGCGTCCAGGAATCCCCGTACCGCCTCCGCCGGGCTCATGACCGACCCGTCGGAGCCGAAGCCGCGGAGATTCACATACAACTGCCCGTCGGGAAAGGCTGGTTGGGCCCGTCGCGCCCAGTGCACGGCCAGCGCGGTCTTGCCCACGCCCGCGGTGCCCGACAGCGCCGAGATCACCACGGCCGACGGCTGGACCTCCGCCGACGCGAGGATCATGTCGAGTTGCGCCAGCTCGTCGCTGCGGCCGGTGAAACTCCGTACGCCCATGGGCAGTTGGGCGGGGATCGCGCCCGGCCACCGTGCTGTCGCCGGCGAGGGCTCCGACGAGGTCTCCGGCGAGGGGCGTGCCGGGAGGGACGCGTGGGGGGCGGGTTCGGAGGTCTGCCGGTGTGCCGTCCGCCGGGCGGGTGCGGGCGGGGTTCTTCGCAGGATGGTCCGGTGTGCGTCGCGCAGTCCCGGACCGGGGTCGGCGCCCAGTTCCTCGGCCAGCAGGCGTCTGACGGTGGCGAAGCGCTCCAGCGCCTCCGCGCCGCGGCCAGCCGCGTGCAGAGCGCGGATCAGGGTCTCAGCCAGGGGCTCCACCAGCGGGAACTCGTCGAGCAGGTCGGTGAGCGGACCGATCACGGTGACGGGATCGCCGACACGTGACTCGACGGCGGCCCACCCGACGGTGAGGTCCACGTACTGGCGCCGCCATGCCTCCCGTACCCGCTCCGCCCACTGTCCGCCCACGTCGGCCAGTGGTTCGCCGTGCCACAGGCGGAGCGCCTCGCGCAGCAGTGCCGCGCGGTCGTCGTCCGTGCGTCCTGTCTCCCGGGCCCGGTCGGCCAGCCGGCGGAAGCGGAGCACGTCCACCTGGTCCGGGGGCGCCTCCAGCAGGTAGCCGCCCGACCTGCGTAACAGGCATAACTGGGCGTCCCCGCCGTCGTTCGTGGTCTGCTCGCACAGGCGGCGGAGCCGGGCGATGTGCGCGTGCAGCGCCCGCCGGGCCCCGTCCGGAGGGCTCACGCCCCAGACCCGCTGGATCAGGACGTCGGCCGGCACGGGCCGGCCGGCGTCCACCGCCAGCGCGGCCAGCACGGCCCTGCGCTGTGGCGGTCCGATCTCCACCGACCGCTCCCCCGCCACAAGCTCGACCGGACCCAGCAGTCTCAGTTGAATCATGAGTCCGCACCCCCGCACCAGTTGCGCCCCACACACCCCACGCATGGTTCGCGCTGGGCGACAACCTATCGACAACGTTTCCACCCACACACGCAGCCCACGCTGACGAATCAGTTCGGTGTCCCGTCGATGGACGGCGGCGGCTGCCGAGGCTCGATCCAGGGGGAGGCACCATGACTTCTGCGGACACCGCGGACCCGACGGCGGCGGGTTCGGCGATCTCCTTGCCACAAGGGGGCGGCGCCGTCGGCGGGTTGGGCGAGACGTTCGCACCCGACCTGTTCACGGGGACGGGGAACATGTCCGTGCCGCTGGCGGTACCCGCGGGGCGTCAGGGGGCGACGCCGTCGCTGGCCCTCGGCTACAGCACCGGCAACGGGAACGGGCCGTTCGGGCTCGGCTGGCAGTTGGGGCTGCCGGCCATCTCGCGGAAGACGTCGCACGGCGTTCCGAGGTATGTCGATGCCGCCGGGCCGGGGGGCGACGACGCGGCCGATGTGTTCGTGCTGTCGGGTGCCGAGGATCTGGTGCCGGTCCTCGGCACGTATCCGGGCCGGGTGCGCTACCGGCCGCGTACGGAGGGGCTGTTCGCCCGGATCGAGCACGTCAGGGACACGACGGGTGACTACTGGGAGGTCCGCGGCAAGGACGGCTCGCTCAGCAGATACGGAACACGGCGTCCCGCGGGAGCCACGGACACCTGGCGGGATCCGGCGGTGACCGCGGATCCGCGCGACGCTGGCCGCGTCTTCGGCTGGCAGCTCACCGAGACCGTGGACCCGCTCGGCAACCTGGTCCGCTACGTCCACCTCGCCGACGCGGGCACCGAGCAGGGCAGGTCGTGGTCCCGGCCGCTGCTTGCGGGCATCTCCTACGCCGACTACGGCGACCGGGCCGACCCGTCGTTCCTGGTCTCCGTCGACTTCGTGTACGCGTCGCGCCCCGACCCGTTCTCCGACCACCGGGCGGGTTTCGAGGTGCGGACGTCCGTGCGCTGCGAGGTGATCCGGGTGACGACCCGTGCCGTGGACGGGGTGGCACGGGTGGCCCGCGAGTACCGACTCGCCTACCGGCAGGCGGAGTTCAACGGGGTGTCACTGCTCGCGAGCGTGACCGAGGTGGGGATCGACGCGTCGGGGGCACCGGCACCCGCACCGGACCCGGCCTCCGCCTCCGCACCGGACCCGGCCTCGGCATCCGCGGTGGTATCGGAGGAACTGATGCCTCCCCTGATCTTCGGGTACTCGGGCTTCGACCCGGGCGGGCGCAGGTTCTCCCCGGTGACCGGCCCCGCTTTCCCGGCCGCCGCGCTGAACAGTCCCACCCTCGCCCTGGTGGACCTGCACGGCGCGGGCCTGCCCGACGTCGTGGAACTCGGGGCGGCGGCGCGGGTCTGGCGCAACGCGGGCGGCGGCCGGTTCGAGGCGCCCCGCTCGATGGCCGAGGCGCCTGCGCTCTCGCTCGGACAGCCCGGGGTGCGGTTCGTGGACGCCGACGGCGACGGCAGGCCCGACCTGTTCGCGCCCTCGGCAGGCGCGCCGGGCCCGGGCGGCGGCCCCGCCGCGGGCTACTTCCCGATGGCCTTCGAGGGCGGCTGGAGCCGCCGCGGCTTCACCCGCTACCGGCAGTCCCCCGGTGTGGGCACCGCCGACCCGCAGGTGAGGACGGTCGACCTCGACGGCGACGGGCTGACCGACCTGGTGCGGTCGGGCACCCGCCTCCAGGCGTGGTTCAACGACCGTGATCCCCGCAAGGCCTGGCAGCGCACCGCGGTCGGCACCGGCGGCCCGCCCGTCGACCTCGCCGATCCGCGGGTACGGCTGGCCGACATGACCGGCGACGGGCTTCAGGACCTCGTGCTGCTGCGCAACGGGAACGTGGCGTACTGGCCGAACCTCGGGCACAACAGATGGGGCGCGCGGATCCTGATGCGCAACGCGCCCCGCCTGCCCGACGGTTACGATCCGCGCCGGGTGCTCCTCGGCGACGTCGACGGGGACGGCGCGGCCGACCTGCTGTACGTCGACAGCGGGCGGGTGCTGCTGTGGGGCAACAGGTCGGGCAACGGCTGGACCGAGACCCCGGTGGTCGTGCGCGGCACCCCGCGGGTGTCCGACACCGACCTGCTCGAACTGTCCGACCTGTTCGGGACCGGGATGGCCGGGCTGCTGCTGAGCCGGTCGACGGGCGTCTCCGGCGGGCCGCAGGCGCGTTTCCTGGACTTCACCGGCGGGGTGAAGCCGCATCTGCTCACCTCGATGGACAACAGCCTCGGCGCGGTCACCCGGGTCACGTACGCGCCGTCGACCCAGGAGTACCTGCGCGACTTCACCGACCCGGCCACCCGCTGGCGCACCCCGCTGCCCTTCCCGGTGCACGTGGTGACGAGGACCGAGGTCGCCGACCGGATCTCGGGCGGCACGCTGGCGACCGAGTACCGCTACCGCCACGGCTACTGGGACGGCGTCGAGCGGGAGTTCCGCGGGTTCGCGCAGGTCGAGCACGTGGACACGGAGACGTTCGGCGGGGCGACGGACGCCGGTGTGCCGGAGGGCCACCACGCGCCGCCCGTGCTCACCAGAAGCTGGTTCCACTGCGGGCCCGTCGCCACCGACGAGGCGGGCGACTGGACCGAACTCGACCTGAGCCACGAGTACTGGCAGGGCGACACACCCATGCTGTCCAGACCGCCGGAACAGCTCGCGTTCCTGGCGGGACTGCCACGGGCGGCCCGCCGTTCGGCGTTGCGCGCCCTGCGGGGGCAGCTGATGCGCACCGAGGTCTTCGCGCTGGACGGCGGCCCGCTGTCCGACCGGCCCTACACGGTGACCGAGAACCTGTCGGGCGTACGGGAGGAATCGGGCGCAGCGGGGTCGGTGGCCGGGTCAGGCGTCGGGGAGTCGGGCGTACGGGGCGAGGAGACCGACGGCCCCTCGGACCGGCAGCGGATCTTCTTCCCGTTCTCGCTCGGCACGCGCACCACGCGGTGGGAGCGCGGCCCCGAGCCGATGACGCAGTTCGCCTACCCCACCGGGTACGACGCGTACGGGTTCGCGACCGGGGAGATCTCCGTGGCCGTGCCGCGCGGCCGCGACCCGCTGGCGGTCGCCGCGTCGACGCCGGTGCCCGAGCCCTACCTGGCCACGTACGCCACCACGGAGTACGCCCGCCGGGACGACACCGGCCACTACCTCGTCGACCGGGTCGCGAGGACGACGAACCACGAGGTCGTCAACGACGGCCGCCTGCCGGTGCCCGCCCTGCGGGACGCGGTCCTGGCCGGCCCGGCGCAAGGGACCGGGACCTCGCTGCGCGTGATCGGCCACACCCGTACGCACTTCGACGGTGAGGCGTTCGTCGGGCTGGCCCTCGGCGTGCTGGGCGAGTACGGCCTGCCGACGCGCACCGAGTCCCTCGCGTTCACCGACGCCTTCCTCGATGACCTGTACCAGGCAGGCGACCCCCTCGCGGCCGGGCCGCGACCGGCCTTTCTGGGCCCCGGACCGGTGACCGGGTGGCCGGCGGAGTATCCGGCCGAGTTCCGTACCGCCCTGCCGGACCTGGCCGGGTACCGGCGGTACGCCGACGGCGACGTGCCCGGATCGCCGGGCGGCTTCTACGTCGTGTCCGGCCGCCACCGCTACGACGTCCACGTGCCGGGCCGTGTGCCGCGCGGCATGCCCGTCGCCACCCTCGATCCGCTCGGCGCGCAGAGCACGGTCGACCATGACGCGCACGACCTGCTGGCGGTCCGCACGGTCGACGCCGCGGGCCTCGCGGTCTCGGCGGTCATCGACTACCGGGTGCTGCGACCGCGCGAGGTGACCGACGTCAACGGCAACTCCACCTCGGTGGAGTTCTCCCCGTCCGGGCTGGTCACCGCCCAGTACGTGCGGGGCAAGAACGGTGAGGGCGACCGCGACGCGCCGGGTGTGCGCACGGTCTACGACCTGCACGCGTTCGCCGGGCGCGGCCGGCCGGCCTCCGTGCGCAGCGTCCGCCGGACGCACCACGACACCGAACCCGACGTCGCCGCCGACCGGCGTGACGAGGTGATCGTGTCGGTGGTGTACTCCGACGGTTTCGGCCGGGTGCTGCAGATCCGGTCCCAGGCCGAGGACACACTCTTCGGCGACCCGTCCCACGGCGGCAGCACCGTCCCGGCCGGCGACCTCACGCCCGTCGGCGACTCGACGGGCCGGACCAGGGCGCCGGAGAGCCCGGACAACGTCGTCGTGTCCGGGTGGCAGGTGTACGACAACAAGGGCCGCGCGGTGTGGAAGTACGAGCCGTTCTTCTCCACGGGGTACGACTACGCGCCGCCTTCCGACGCTCAGCTCGGTCAGCGGGCGAGCATCTTCTACGACCCGTGCGGACGGGTCGAGCGCACGGTGCACCCGGACGGCAGCGAGCAGCGGATCGTCTTCGGCATCCCGGCCGACCTCGCGGATCCGGACCGCAGCCTGCCGACGCCGTGGGAGACCCACACCTACGACGCCAACGACAACGCCGGACGCACCCATCCGGCGCAGGCACAGTCCTACGAGGGGCACTGGAACACTCCGGCCGGCGCCGAGATCGACGCGCTCGGCCGCACGGTCACCGCGGTCGCCCGCAACGGCCGGGGGGCGGCCGACCGGTTGACCACCCGCTCCGCGTACGACATCCAGGGCAACCTGGTGGCGGTCACCGACGCACTGGGCAGAGTGGCGTTCCGGTACTCCTTCGACCTGGCCAGGCGGCGTTGGCGGACGGACAGTCTCGACGCGGGCCGCCGCGACACCGTCCCCGACGCCCTGGGGAACGTGGTCGAGAGCCGCGACAGCAAGGGCGCCGTCACCCTGGGCGCGTTCGACCTGCTGCGGCGGCCGACCCGGGTCTGGGCCAGGGACGATGCCGTCGACGCGGTGACCCTGCGGCAGCGCGTCGACTACGGCGACGCCGGCACGCCCGCCCAGCGCCCCGCCGAACGGGACGGCGCCCGCAGTCGCAACCTGCTCGGCCGGGCGGTCGTCCACCGGGACGAGGCCGGTCAGGTCGCCACCGGCTCCGTCGACTTCAAGGGCAACGTGGTGCAGAGCACCCGCACGGTGATCGCCGACGCGCCCCTCCTGGCCACCTACGAGCGCGCGGCGGCGACGGGCTGGCAGGTGCAGCCGTTCCGGGTCGACTGGACACCCGGGGCCGGCCAGACCCAGGCTCAGCGCGACGCGCAACTGCTGGAGCCGGCCTCCTACGTGACGTCCGCCCAGTACGACGCCCTGAACCGGGTCAAGAGGTGCTTCCTGCCCGCCGACGTGGAGGGCGACCGGCATGTGCTCTACCACACCTACGACCGTGCGGGAGCGCTGGAACAGGTGCAGCTCGACGGCACCGTGCACGTCAGACGCATCGCCTACGACGCCAAGGGCCGGCGTTCGCTGATCGCCTACGGCAACGGGGTGATGACCCGTTACGCCTACGACCCGTACACGCTCCGGCTGGTGCGGTTGCGCAGCGAGCACTATGCCGTCGTCGACGCGACGACCTACCGGCCGACGGGGCCCGCCCTCCAGGACATCGGCTACGACTACGACCTGGCCGGCAACCTCACCACCCTCCGCGACCGCACTCCCGGCAGCGGTGTCCCCGGCAACCCCGAAGCACTGACCGCGGCCTCACCCCAGCTGCGCGCCCTGCTCGGCAGCGGCGACGCCCTGGACCGGCGCTTCACCTACGACCCCGTCTACCGGCTGCTGACCGCCACCGGCCGTGAACACCAGGCACCGCAGGCCGGCGACCCGTGGACCGATCTGCCGCGCGGCACCGATGCCACCCGGGCCCAGGCCTGTGCCGAGAGCTACCGCTACGACCCCGTCGGCGGCATCGTTCGACTCGCCCACACCGGAACCGGCGGATTCACCCGGGAGTTCACCGCCACGGCCGACAGCAACAAGCTCCGCCGGATGACCGTCGGGTCACTGCCGTACGACTACACCTACGACCTCAACGGAAACCTGACCGCCGAGACGACCAGCCGGCGCTTCGCCTGGAACCACGCCGACCGACTCGCCGCCTTCGCCACGCAGACACCGGGCGCCGAGCCCTCGGTGCACGCCCACTATCTCTACGACGCCACCGGGCAGCGGGTGAAGAAGCTGGTCCGCCGGCAGGGCGGTGCCATCGAGGTGACCCACTACGTGGACGACGCCTTCGAGCACCGTCGCTGGACAGGAACGCAGTCCGGTACGAACAACCACGTCCATGTCATGGACGAGCACCAGCGGGTCGCCCTCGTCCGGATCGGCGCGGCCCACCCCGACGACCGCGGCCCGGCCGTCGCCCTGCACCTCGCCGACCATCTCGGCAGCAGCACCACCGTCGTGGACGGCACCGGCGCACTCGTCAACCGCGAGGAATACACACCGTACGGCGAAACCGGTTTCGGCGGCTACGCCCGCAAGCGGTACCGCTTCACCGGCCGGGAGCGCGACGAGGAGAGCGGGCTGGGCCACCATCGGGCCCGCTTCTACGCACCGTGGCTGGCCCGGTGGACGTCCTGCGATCCGCTCACCTCACCGCACGGCGCGTCGAGCTACGGATACGTGTCGAACAACCCGATGGGACTGGTCGACCCCGACGGCGCCGACGACAGGAAACCGCCCGGTCAGGGCGGGGCGCCGGACACGTCGGCGAAAGCTTCGGACGGCCCCGCGGGTTCGATGCGGGAGGAGGACATCCCCTACCAGAAGGGGGTCGGCGGATTCTTCGCCTCGATCGCCGTCGGGGGGCGGGGACCGGCGGGCAACCGGCGCTACGACAGCCTCGGTCCGGATCAGACCTTCGCGCGCGAACTGATGGACAAACAGTGGGGTTGCACGCTCTGCCACGTCACCACTCAGGTGTGGAACACCTGGGGGGCGGCCGGCGTCGACCCCGGGAACGGCCTCCCTCTCGACTGGACGATCAACACCGGCGGTTTCGAACGCTTCGCCCGCATGAGCACGTACTCGCGAGCCGTCGTGGAGTCCGCGCTGGGTGCCAGGACCATGGTGGACGGTTTCTCCGGGATGCGGTCGCCACGGCCGACCACCGCCTCTCCCGCGGCGCCCACGACCGCGGCGCCCGCCGCCGCACAGCCGCCCGTGGCGACCATCACCTACACGTCCGCGATGGCGAGCGCCCCGAGCGACGCCCAGTTCGGGCGGTTCAACATCGAATGGGCGCAGACCGACGGGCCGCTGATCCGTGGTCAGCGACTTCCGAACGACGGCGCGCTGCGCAGGACCGCCAGGAACCACATGGACAGGAGCGGCTTCGACAGGACCGGGCTGCAGGCCATGCACCCGCTCGACTCCGTGGCCAACAAGTACCTGACTCCGGGCGGACCGGTGGGGACCACCTACTACTTCGGCGACGCGCGGGTGAACGCCTCCTTCGGCTCGCAGCTGGGCAACGAGCTGAACAGGCTCGGTGTGCGGCCCGGCGACAGCTTCACCGTCAGGTTCGTGGGTTTCCCCAGCTACGCCACCGTCCCGCCGACAGCGCCGCCGTCCAGCCCGCCCAATCTCAGGGGACATCGCTAGGGCCTGTCCGACAGAGCTCCGCGCATCGCCGCCCGGTGGACGATCCGGCGCGTGAACGACGTGAACAAGAAGATGGGGAGACAGACGTGAGCGTTACCGTACAGATCACGGGGCCGGCCGCGAACGCGGTGGTGCGGCGCACCATCACCGTGACCGCCCGGGTGGACGGGATCATCGCACCGAGCGGCGAGCACGACGGATACCACACCCTCGACACCGTCCTGATGTCCGTCCCGGGGCTGGTCGCGGTGACCGCGACCAACGTGGGCGGGGTCTGGACCGCGCAGGTACCGCTGCCCGGGTTCACCGCGCCCGGCTCCCAGGTCGTCGTCACCGTGACCGCCCACTGCCACGGCATCACGTGGACCCAGCCGTGGCCCGAGCGGTACGAGAACCTGTGGACGACGACGTCCGAGCCGTTCAGCGTGTCCCAGACCGTCCAGGTGCAGGCCGCCCTGCCACCGGCCTTCACCTGGACGGCCCCCGCCGCGGGCAGCGCGGTCGACCTGTTCGAAGGGGGCGGGCGTGTCAACGTCCAGTTCGATGTGACCCGCGCCCAGATCACCCCGCTGACCATCACCGTCACACGGGACGACGCGACCACATCCGTACCGTACGCCGGCGTCACCTCGTACCAGCAGTCGGTCGGTCTGCTGCCCATGCCGCTCGGGGCGCGGCCCGTGACCATCACCTGCACCGATCCCGACGGCCTCACCACGACACAGACCCGCACGTTCACCGGCCGTGACGCCTCGCCGCCGAACCTCCAGGTCTCCCCCGTCACCGTGTTCGGTGACGGCAGGGGCGCCGCCACGGCACCTCTGCAGGGGACGGCTCCCGACGCGCAGAGCGGTATGACGGGCGGCAGCGCCAAGGTGGAGTGGGCGCTGTCCCCCACCGGCACCAGGACCCTGGCGAAGCCGGGCCCGGGCAACGACTTCAGGAACTGGAGCGCGGACGTCCCGCTGACCGGGTTCGGCGCGCACACCGTCCACCTGTGGGCGACCGACACCGCGGGCAACGTCTCCACCAAGGACGTACAGGCCACGGTGATCAGCTCGTACGTGCCCGAGACCCTGGAGCAGCGGCTGGACGAGCGCGAGTATCTCGCCGCGCTGCTGTCCTTCGCGCACGAGCAGGTCGATGTGCCCGGTCCGCCCGCCGCGCCGCTGGACACCGCCACCCTGGTGGCGGCGCTCGGGCAGCCGCTCGACCGGCTCAGCCAGCCTCTGTCGGCCGAGGCCGACCTGGGCGGCCACGAGGTCAACCAGCTGCGGATACCCGTCGAGCTCCTGCGGGCCCGCATCGCGGCCACGAACACGCCCACCACGCCCGGTTCCGCCCTGGAACAGGAGTACCGCGGCACGGCCTACGCGTCCCTGCTCGCCGCCGCCGGGACCTCGTACGCGGAACTGCGGCTGGTCCGGGGCGCCGACGCCACGACCCGCCGGGCGCTCGCCGACCGGCTCGGCATCCGGCTCAGGGCGACGGCACCCGACGAACTGGACCAACTGCTCATCGACGGTCCCGCCCTCACCGAGGCCGGGCTGGAGACACTGTTCGGCCTGCCCTCGACGACCACGGCCGATCCGCTGCGTGTCCCCGGTGTACCGCTGCTGCTCGGCTGGCGGCTGTCCGCCCAGTCGCTCGCCTGGGCCGGACAGGACCAGCACCCCGACGCGCCCAGGGCCTTCGACGTGCTCGCCGATCCCGATGTCATCGACGCGGGCGACGTCATCGCCGGCGCTGCGGGCGACCCCGTCCGCAAGCTGCTGACCGACCGGGCGCAGGCCCTGTCCGCGTACCGTGCGACGCTGTCCGCGCTCAGGACGGGCCGGACGCCTGCGGCGGCCCTCACCGCGATGCTCACACTGGCGCAGCCCGGCCTCGATCTGGCCGCCCTGGCCGCCCAGGACGCACAGGGTGCCGACATCGGCGGCACCCTCGCCGCCCGGGGCCTGACCCGGGACGGCTTCCTGTATCTGAGGCGGCTGAGCGCGCTGGCCGGCACCGGCACGGTCACCACGGCCGAGTGGGACGACGGCCTGGCCGTCCTCACCGGTGCGTACAAGCGCCGGCAGCTGTACCCGGACTGGCGGGCGGCGGAGTCGGGCTTCGTGCTCTCGCCGGACTTCTTCGTCACCGGCGGCACCGGGCCCACGCCCGGCCCGTACCGTTCCGAGGGCGGGGCCCGTGCCGCCTGGCAGTCCGTGCTGCGCGCCAGGATCGCCCAGCGGGAGGCCCTCGGCGAGGCCGCCGCGCAGGCCGTGGCCGACGCCGAGCAGGCCGCGCTGCCGATCCTGCGCGACGCGCTGCTCGCCGATCTGGCCGCCACGACCACGGCGGCGGACGAGGTGGGTGAGTCGATGTCGGCGCGGTTCTTCGTCGACATGCTCGCCGGCGGAACCCTGCGCACGACCCGTATCGGGCAGGCGGTCGAGAGCGTGCAGTCACTGCTCTCGGCGAAGCGGTCGGGCGAGCTGACCCAGGACCACCCCGCGGCCGGCTGGACGTTCAGGAACGGACCCGAGACGTTCGCCGCCGCCTGGGCCTGGCTGGGTGAGCAGGGCACCTGGCAGGCGGCCACCACGGCCTTCCTGTTCCCCGAGCGGCATCTCGACCCCACCCTGCTCGTCCCGAGCACCCGGACGATGACACCCGGCACGCCGACGCTGCCGCTGGACATCCTTTTCGCACAGGTCAGCGGGCCGGGAGCCACGTTCACCGCCGGCACGGCCGTCAAGCTGGCGGCCGAGTACCTGGCGGCGAAGAGGATCGCCCTCCCCGCCCCGTACACCTATCTCGACCCGCAGCGCAGGGCCGCCCACCAGACCGCTCTAGCGAACGTGTCGAGCGGGATCGAGGGCGTGCCGAACACCGGCCGCGCCGACAACCGGGAGATCTTCTGGGCCGTGCCGATGCTCCTCGCGCAGCGCCTTCAGGCGGCCGGGGACTACCGGGCGGCGCTCGACTGGTACTGGATCGTCCTGCCGTACGACCTCACCTCGCCGACCTCCGTCTACAGCCGTATCAACAGCGAGACGCTGTCCAGCCCCGATCTGACGTTCCCGGCCAACTGGACGGCGAATCTCGACCCGTTCGCGCTGGCGGACTCGGCGTCCGCGAAGCGTCCCAAGCCCCACACCCGGTACACCCTGCTGTCGATCATCAGATGTCATCTCGACTACGCCGACGCGGAGTTCACCCGGGAGACCGACGAATCGGTCGCGCACGCCCGTACCCTCTACGTCGCCGCCCGCCGGCTGCTCGGCTCCGCGGCCCTGGTGCCGCAGACACCGACGAACCTCGGTGAACCCGCGCTGCCGATCCCGGAGGTCCGCACCCTGCGCACCAGGGTGGACATGCAGCTGGCCAAGCTCCGCCAGGGCCGCAACATCGCGGGCATGCCCCGCACCCAGGGCCTCGCGGCCGCGACGGTGAGCCGGCCGACGCCGTACCGCTTCAAGGTGCTGCTGGAGCGGGCCGGGCAACTCGCCGCCCAGGCCGCGCAGATGGAGGCCGGCTACCTCGCCGCGCTGGAGAAGTACGACGACCGCAATCTGCGCGTCTACGACGCCCTCAAGGCGGTCGACCTGAGCGCGGCGCAGGCCAGGGTGGCGCTGAGCCGGGTCGACGAGGCCAACGACGCCGTCACGGCCGCCACGGCTCAGTTCACGAAGGCCGAGACCATGGCGGACTCCTTCGGCGCCGCTCTCGACTCACCCACGAACAAGTACGAGCAGGACCTGCTGGACAACTACGGCGAGATGCGTGACATCAGGGATGCGATCACCGTGGCGGACACGGCCCTCGCCATCGCGCAGGCGGCGTCGTCCGGGGCCAGCCTGATGGACGCGATCTTCAGCGGTGGCGCCCGGCAGGCCCTCGCCATCTCGATGAGCGCGACCGCGGCCGTCAAGGGCGCCTTCCAGCTCCAGCAGAACAATCTGGAGGCGCAGATGCAGGCCGATCAGCTGCGGGCCGGCATCGAGCAGCGCAAGGACGAGTGGCGGCGACAGCAGGTGGCCGCCCAGCAGGACATGCAGATCGCCGCGGCGCAGATCACCGTGGCCGACGACCAGGTCACGATCGCCGAGCGGGAACAGGCTGTCGCGACGCTCCAGCACGCCCAGGCGACGGCCACCCTGACCTTCCTCAACGGCCAGTTCACCAACGCCGACCTGTACCTCTGGATGAGCAACACCCTCGGCGGGGTGTACCGGTACTTCCTTCAGCAGGCCACCGCGACGGCCCGGCAGGCGCAGGCCCAGCTCGCCTTCGAGCGGGCGGAACCCGCCCGGGTGCTGATCCGTCAGGACTACGGCCAGTCGCCGGCCGAGATGACCTCGAACGCCGGCCCCGACCGGCGGGGCCTCACCGGTGCGGAACAGCTCGCCCAGGACCTGGCCCGGCTCGACGAGTACGCCTTCAGCTCCGCGCGCCGGCGCCTGAACCTCTCGCAGACGTTCTCGCTGGCCCGTCTGATGCCGGTGGAGTTCCTGGAGTTCCGCCGTACGGGCACGCTCGCCTTCTCCACTCCCACGGCCCTGTTCGACAGCGACTTCCCCGGCCACTACCTCCGGCTGGTCCGCCAGGTGCGCACCAGCCTCGTCGCGCTGGTACCGCCGGACCGGGGAATCCGCGCCACGCTCCACTCCAACGGCATCTCCAGGGTCACCACCGGCCGGGACGGCACGTTCCAGGAGGTCGTGGTGCGCAGTGATCCGGGGGTCGTCGCCCTGACGTCCCCGGTCAACGCCAGCGGGGTGTTCGAGTTCGACGCCCAGTCGGACATGCTGCTGCCGTTCGAGGGCAGCGGCGTGGACACCAGCTGGGAGTTCCGGCTGCCGCCCGCCGCCAACCCGCTCGACTACTCCACCATCGTCGACCTGCTGGTCACGGTGGACTACACGGCGGCGTACGACGACACCTACCGCGAGCAGGTGGTCACCCGGCTCAACGCCGACCGGGACCGTGGCGCCGACTGCGTGTTCAGCCTGGCGAGGGACTTCCCCGACCAGTGGTACGACCTCAACAACCCGGCCGACCCCGCCGCGAGGTCGGTCACGCTCCCGCTGCGCGACGTCGACTTCCCGGCCGGGATCGAAGGGCTCACCACCGCGGCGATCGCCGTTCGGCTGTCGAGCGACGCGCCGGTACCCGACACGGCGATCTCCCTGTCCCGCGGAGCGACCGGCGGCACGGCGACGGCGACCAACGGCGTCGCCGGCACCCGGCGGGGCAATGCCGCGGCCTGGAACGGGTTCCTGGGGACCGGCCCGGCGGGCGACTGGCGGCTGAGCTTCGGCGCGGGCGCCAGGGCGTTGTTCGAGTCGGGCGCGCTCGACGACATCCTGCTCGTCGTGAGCTGGACGGGGGAGGCACCCGCCTGGGCGCTCTGACCGGCCCGTCGCCGCCTCGACCACGTCGACCACAGTTCCGTGCCGCCCTCCTGTGCCCTGCTCCTGGCAGGATGGCGGCATGGAACGTGTGCTTGGAATCGGTGGATATTTCCTGCGTGCCGCCGACCCGGCGGCCCTGCGCGCCTGGTACCGCGACTGCCTGGGCCTGGACGCCGACGACAACGGCCTGTGGCGTCAGGAGGCCGGGCCGACGGTGTTCGCGGCGTTCGCGGCGGACACCGACCACTTCGGGTCCCGCGCCCAGCAGAGCATGCTCAACTTCCGGGTCCGCGATCTGGACGCGATGCTCGCGCAGCTGCGCGCCGAGGGAGCGGACGTGGCCCAGGAGACGCAGGACATGGAGGGCGTCGGCCGGTTCGGCTGGGTGACCGACCCGGAGGGCAACCGGGTCGAACTGTGGCAGCCCGCTTGACGGCGCCTTCCCGGTGACCACGGCGCAGCCCTCGCCGCCCCTGGTCAGGGCTGGATGTTCTCCAGGTCCTGGAGGAGGGCCGGGTGCTTCGGTTCCCAGCCGAGTGCCTGCCGGGTACGGGCGCTGGAGGAGGGCTGGTCGGTCGCGAAGATCGGGCCGAGCGGACCGTACGTCTCCTGCGGTACCGGCTCCACCGGCAGGCCGAGCCGCCGGCCGATGACCGCGGCGATGTCGCGCACCCGGTCGCCTTCGTCGGCCACGGCGTGCCACGCGGATCCGGCCGGTCCCCGCTCCAGAGCGAGCCGGAAGAGGGTGGCCGCGTCGAGTGCGTGCACCGCCGGCCACCGCTGGGTGCCGTCGCCCGGGTAGCCGGACACCCCGGTCCGGCGCGCGGTCTCGGTCAGCAGTCCGGCGAACCCGCCCGCGCCTTGGTGGTGCACCGTGCGAGGCAGACGTACGGCCGTGCTGCGTACCCCTCGTGCGGCCAGGTCCAGGATCGCCATGACCGTGCGACCGCGGCCACCCACCGGGCCGTCGGTCGGCAACGGGTCGGCCTCGGTGGAGGCACGGCCCGGCACCCACGGCGTACCGGAGACGGTGACGAGGGGGCGGTCGCTGCCCGTGAGTTCCTCGCCGAGGGTGGTCAGAGCGGTGGTCTCCTCGGCGACCGCGGCGGCGAGGGCTTCGGGACTGCTGAAGTCGTTGCGGAACGCCAGGTGGATCACTCCGTCGGTCCGGGCGACGCCGGTCCGCAGGACGTCCAGGTCGGCGAGACCGCCCCGAAGCGGCTCGGCGCCGGCTGCCTCGGCGGCCCGCGCCGACGCGTCGGAGCGGGCGAGCGCAAGGACGGTGTGGCCGTTATCGAGCAGTTGGGCGACGACCGCGGTACCGATCAGGCCGGTGCCGCCGGTGACGAAAACACGCATGGAACTCTCCCGAAAGTGATGGGACTCTTGTCCCGTCACTGTACAGGGTGATGGGACAAGAGTCCCGTCACGTATGATCGGCACATGGGTCGATGGGAACCGGGCGCACGCGAACGCCTCGTCATGGCGGCCGTCGATCTGTTCATCGAGCAGGGATACGACGCCACGACGGTCGCGCAGATCGCCGAGCGCGCCGGAGTCACCAAGAGCACGTTCTTCCGGCACTTCCCCGACAAGCGCGAGCTGCTGGTCGCCGGGCAGGAGACGCTGAGCCGACTGCTGACCGAGGGCATCACCGAGGCACCCGGTACGGCCAGCCCGCTGGAGGCGGTCGCCGCCGGACTTGAGCGGGCCTCGGGCGCGATGGGGCCCATGAACCGCGAGCTGGCCCCACGACTGAAGGCGGCCGTCGCCGCCAGCACCGAACTGCAGGAACGTGATGTCCTCAAGAGCGTCAGCCTCGCGGCCGCGATGGCGGCGGCCCTGACCGCCCGCGGCGTCCCGGGCCCGACGGCGGCCCTGGCGGGCGAGCTGGGCATGCTGGCCTTCAAGCGGGGGTTCGCCGCATGGTCCGAGGGCGACCGTGACGCCGAGGACGAACTGGCGGGACACACCTTGAAAGCGCTCGACGAACTGCGTGCGGCGAGCGCGACGCTGGGCTGAACCGGGCGGGCCCGACACACGGGTTCCAACACCCGGCTTCCGACACTCAGGTTCCGTCACCCGGTACGCGTCTGCCGCCCCGGCCGTGTTCTCGACGGCCGCGGGACCCCTCGGCCCAGCGCCGTGAACGGTTACGGCGTCAGCCGGGCGAGGACCCCGTCGATGACCAGTTCCGTCGAAGCGGCCATGTCGACCGCCGCCGGGTCGAGGAGCCATTGGATCTGGAGGCCGTCCATGACGGCGATGATCGCGTTGGCCGCGATCAGCGCGCGCTCCGCGTCCGCCTCGCCGTCACCCAGCCGGCACGTCTCGGTGAGGGCGTCGGCGACGAAGCCGCGCAGACCGGCGTAGCGGCTGCGGAAGTAGCCCTGGACCGGGTGGTCGTCGGTGACGGACTCCGCGGAGAGCACGGCGTAGAGCCGGACGATGCCCTCGCGTTCGGCGTTGCGCCGGGCGGTCTCGACGAGGTGGTGCAGGAACCGCAGTCCTTGCGGACGCTCGGTGCCGAGTTGCTCGATGTCCGTGTCGTCGCGCAGTTCGAGCACGCTGGTCAGCAGCAGCGACTTGGAGCGGAAGTAGTGCAGGACGCCGGCCTGGGTGAGGCCCGCCCGTTCCGCGATCTCCGCCAGGGAGGCGTTGTTGTAGCCGCGCGCCGCGAACGTGTCCATCGCGATGTGCAGGATGTCCTGCTGGCGCTGTCGGGCTTCGGGACTGCGGGGGACGCGGGGCCTGTCACGGGCTCCCCGGGCGGCTCGGCCTACCGACTGGTCAGTCACGCGCTCACCATACGCTCCGTCGCCGGACCCAGGAATGATCTTGCCCATGCTCCGCACAGGGTGATGCAGACCACTTACTAAGTGTTTAGTAAGTGTGTTTTCATGGCGCCGTCGTTCCGCCTCGCCACGCCGGTCTGGCGGCACGCGTGCACTACCCCTTCGAACCCCGGCCGGCTCGCCGCCTCCCTGACCACGCGGCGGGACGGCCGGGGTCCCCCACGTGTCACCGACCGAAGGAGAGCCGCACCCGTGTCACATCTCCGAAGAATCCGCTCGCCACGGGCAGGGGTCGCCGCCGCCCTGACCCTGGCCCTCGCCGCCGGGCTCGGGCTCACGGGCGGCGGCACCGCACACGCCGCCGACCCGGTCGCCCAGGTCTGGGTGACCACCGGGGACGGGGCCCGCAAGCTCAGCTCCGACGGCACCCTCACCTTCAACAGCTCGCCGCAGGGCACCGACGTACGCATCGACGGCAACCAGCGCAGCCAGCGCTACACCGGCGCCGGCGCCTCGGTCACCGGGGCATCCGCGCGCCTCGTACAGGGGCTCCCGGCGGACCGGCGCAACGAGCTGATGCGCTCGCTGTTCTCCACCTCGGGCGACGGAATCGGCCTGTCGTACCTGCGCCAGCCGCTCGCCAGCACCGACTTCGACGCCTCCAACAGCCCCTACTCCTACGAGGACACCCGCGGGCAGTTCTCCATCGACCGCGACAAAGCCGAGATCATCCCCGTCGTCAAGCAGGCCCTCGGCGTCAACCCGTCCATCCGGTTCATGGGGACGCCCTGGTCGCCGCCCGCCTGGATGAAGACGAACAACTCGCTCAACGGCGGGAGCCTGCGGACCGAGAACTACGGCGACTTCGCGGACTACCTGGTCAAGGCGATCAAGGCGTACGGCCAGGAGGGCATCACCCTCACCGATCTCACGGTGCAGAACGAGCCGGAGAACCCGACGAGTTACCCCTCGATGTCGATGAGCTCGGCACAGCAGGCCGACTTCATCCGGGTCCTGGACCAGCGGCTGACCGCGGCCGGGCTGCCGACGAACCTCCTCGCCTTCGACCACAACTGGGACCACCCCAACTATCCCCTCGACGTGTTCTCCCGCACGAACGGGATCAACCGGGTCATCGGCGCCGCCTTCCACTGCTACGCCGGCAATCCCACCGCCCAGCAGCAGGTTCAGAGCACCGGCAAGCGCGTCTTCTTCACCGAGTGCTCCGGCACCGACAGCGACAACACCGCCAACACCTTCGCCGACAGCCTGCGCTGGCAGGCCGAGAACCTCGTCGTGCAGAACATGCGCAACGGCGGCGAGACCGTGGTGACCTGGAACCTCGCCCTCAACCAGAGCGGCGGCCCGCACCAGGGCCTGTGCGGCACCCGGTGCAACGGTGTGGTGGAGATCGCGAACGGCAACGTCACCCGGGGTGCGGAGTACTACTCGCTCGGCCACATCAGCAAGTTCGTCAAGGTCGGCGCCACCCGGATCGGCTCCACCAGCCCGGGAGGCGGTATCCAGAACGTCGCCTTCCAGAATCCGGACGGCACCCGCGTCGCGTACGTCGTGAACACCGGCGGCACGCAGCGCTTCTCCCTCACCGACAACGGCCGCTCGCTGGCCTACACCCTGCCGGGCGGCGCGGTCGCGACCTTCGTGTGGAACCCGTCCGGGAGCGAACCGACCGGTCCGATCGACACCAGTGCCTGGTACCGGGTGGCGAACACCAACAGCGGGGCCTGCCTGGACGCCACCGACTGGGGCACCGCCAACGGCACCTTGCTCCAGCAGTGGTCGTGCGGTGACGGCGCCAACGAGAAGTGGCAGTTCCGCTCCACGGGCGACGGCTACTACCAGGTCGTCAACCAGCACAACAACAAGGCCTGGGACGTCGACGGCGGCTCCGGCGCGACCGCGGACGGCGTCAAAGTCCATCTGTGGGACTACACGGGCGGCACCAACCAGCAGTGGCGTGCCGAGTCGGTGGCCTCAGGGCAGTACCGCTTCGTGGCCCGGCACAGCAACAAGTGCCTCGCCGTCGACGGATCGTCCACGGCCAACGGCGCGAAGCTCTCCCAGCAGACCTGCTCCGGCACGGCGGCCCAGTCCTTCCGCCTGACGTCCTGATCCAGCGACTGGCACAGCGGGCGAGGCACATGGGTGTCCGCTCGCACCGGTCAGCGCGCATCGCCTCCCTCCGGGGAGGCGATGCGCCTGTCGTAGTCCTGCTGCCGCCGCTGGATCTCGTCGGCGTGCCCTACCGTCCAGTCGCGGAGATGAGCGAACCGCTCCCGCAACCACCGCCCGAGCTTCGGGAAGGCGTCAGGCGGCCAGGCGGCCGCAGAGCAGGTTCCCCGGCTCTGCGGGATCGTCGCTGATCCAGAACTGGCGCCACAGCAGCGCGAACTCCTCGCGGCTGAGGTAGCCGTCACCGTTCAGGTCGAGCAGTTCGAAGACGCCCGTCATGTTCACGGACCGTCCGTTCCAGGTCTCGACGAGGTGGCGGTGCTCCTCCGGTGAGATACGGCCGTCGCCGTCGGCGTCCACCGCGTCGAAGACGGTCTCGGCGGTCGCGGTGACATCGGCGACCATGGCGGGCAACCTGTCGACGAGCAGCAGCAGTTCGCCCAGGTCGACCGCCCCGTCGCCGTCGGTGTCCCCGACTTCCAGCAGCGCCGCCCACCAGCCCATCAGCAGCGCCTCGACCCGCGCGCGCAGTTCCGTCCCGGCGCCCACACCCGGCAGCTCGCTCCAGCGTGCGACGAGCGCCCTGAAGTCCTCCTCGCGCAGGCGGCCGTCGCCGTCCGCGTCGAATGCGGCGAACATCTCCGTGAGCTTGCGCTCCTGAAACGCACTGGCCATGAGCAGCCTCCCCAGCCACGAACCCGAAACCGAACCAGAAAGCCGAACCTCGCAACGCTCAATTGCCGAAGCAGCGTTGAAAGTCCTACAAAACGGCTGACAGCGGTAACTGTAGGGCGGAACGTGTCACCAGCCCCACGGGCACATGCGCCCGAACGCTCACCCGTTCGCCGCCCGTCGGCTTCGCCCACTCCCTCAGCGTCTTGGAGTGAGTACTCCGGCCCGAGTCGACTGAGTAGGTCGTCCGATGCCCTGCCGAGCGGCGGCTGCTGAACTGTCGTCATGACCAAGGACATGCCGCCCGCCCGCCCCCTGCGCTCCGCCACCCGCACCGCCGCCACCCGCACCGCCGCCACCACCGGTTCGGCGCTCGCGGTCGTGATCCTCCCCCTGGTGGTCGGAGCCCTCGCCTCACGGGCGATCGGAGGTGACCCGATGGCTTCGGTCAACGCCATGATGACGGGCGGGGGAGAACGCGCCCCGCTCTCCCGCAGTCAGCTCCGCACCTACCGCGGCCGGGCGCTCACGACAGCGCGGAACGCATGGGACCGGTCGCCCCGGTTGACCGTTCGAAAGCCGCGCCGGCCCCTCCGGCCGCTCCGACGCACTTTCGCCGAGACGGGCGGATCGGTCAGGAAGTAAGAGCCGCCGGTTCGAGCAGGTGTCCGGCCGCGACGCGCCAGGCCGACACGACGGCCTGGTGTGCGACCGCGTTCGCCGCCTCGATCCCGGCGGGCAGGTGCAGCGGCGCGCCCACGTGGACGTGGAGGCGAGGGCGGCGGGCCGGTGCCGTCAGGACGCCCGCGATGTGCTTGGCACGGCTGCCGGACGCGACCCGGCGCGCTCCGGCCTGACCGATCGGAACGACGGGGGCGCCGGAGGCCAGGGAGAGTCGCGCGGGGCCGCTGCGGAACGATTCGGGCGCGGCCTCGGCGGCGTCCGTCCGGCGCGGAAGCCGCCCCTCGCCGTAGATGAGGACGTGGCGGCCCGCGGCCAGCGCTGCCGCGGCGGTGTCCAGGGAGTCCGCCGCCCGCGAGGTACGGCGGTGTACGGGGACATGGCCGTCGCGGTCCAGGAGGTACCTCAGGACGGGTACGCGCCACAGTCCGGCGGTGGCGAGGACGACCGGTTCGATGTCCATGGAGCGCAGGGCGGCCAGCACGATGGCGGGGTCCGCCGGCGAGGTGTGGTTGGCGACGAGGACGGCCGGCGCCTGGAGGGCGGTGACGTCGGTGGTGGTCGTCAGTCGCCCGAAGGCGGGGACGACGGCGGCTGCTAGGCGACTGAACACGCGACTCCTGCGTTCGGGCGGCGGATCGATGGTGAAGCGATCGATGGTGAAGCGACGGAATTCATCATCGTCCCGGGACCGGCCGAAGCCCTGAGTCGACGTACTCATCAGGTCCGTCGTCGCCGTACTCACCTGCGCACATGCTGACGCGCCGACCTGCTCACCGGCCGTCTCAAGACGCGTATCTCGTCAGGCGTACGCTGTCAGCCCTACGGGCACGGCCGACCGTACGAACACAGCCGGGAACAGAGCCAGGAACACCGCCAGGGGGAGCACTTGAAGGCTGAGGCGACGCAGATCTGGGACTCGGCACTCGACTCGGTCGTGGTCTACGCACAGGGCGCGCTCTGTCGGCGCGTCGCGCGGGGCGGTGTGCCGGCGGACGGCAGGGTGCGGATCACCGGGCTGCCCCGGGCGTTGGGCCCCGGCTCCCTGGCGGCCCGCGTCGTCGGTGCCTCCGGGATGCGGGTGGTCGAGGCGCGGGTCGAGGTCGACTCCGTACCCAACGACGGTCCTGCGCCTCATGAGTTGGAGCGCCAGGTGGAGCGGCTGCACGAGGAGTGTGCGGCAGTGCGGACGCGCCGGGACCGGCAACTGGGTCTCGTCGAGGAGGTCCGAGGACTCCGTCCGATCCCGCCCGCCCGCAGGCGCGACGACCCGCCCCGTCGTACTCCGGTCGACGCGTGGCTGGAACTGTCCGACTTCGTGGACGCGCGGCTGGCCGATCTGCACGCCCGGCTCGACGAGTCGGAGGAAGCGCTGCTCCATGCCGAGCACGACCTGAGCGTCGCGGTGGACGCCCTCGCCCGCTCCTCCACCGACGCTCCCCCGGCGCATGGGTCGACCACGGTCTCGGCCCTGGTGACCCTCGCCCGAACACCTGAAGGACAGGCCGCGGAGCGGGACCCCGAAGTGGACCTTGAGCTGGAGTACGAGGTGCCCGGAGCCGTCTGGATCCCGGCCTACCGGCTGGACCACCGCCGGGGCGACGGCAGCGGCCGGCTGGTGCTGCGCGCTTCGGTGGCCCAGCGAACCGGCGAGGACTGGAACGCCGTACGTCTCTCCCTGGCCACCGCGGACCTTCACCGCCGCACCGATCTGCCCAGGCTCCGTTCGATCCGGATCGGCCGTCGTCAGCCCGCTCCCGCGCCGTCCGGCTGGCGGGAGCCGCCCGCGGGGCTGTCCGACCTGTTCACCGGGTACGACGTCGCGGCGCCCCGCACCGCGGCCCCGCGCACCTCGGCCCGTGGCACCCGTCCGGCCGCCGCGCGGAAGGCCGCCGTGATGCCGCCCGTGGCAGCCGGGGCCGTTCCGGAGTACGACACCGGGGCCCATGCCACGGCCGTGACCGCACCACCGCCGGCACCAGGACCGCCACCGCCACCGCAGGGATACGGTTCTGCGGCACCGGCACCCCACTTTCCCGCGCCGCCCATGCCTCCGGCGGCCTACGGCGCACCGCCTCCCCCTGCCCCCGGCGGCCCGCCGGCCCTCGCGGCACCCGCAGCACCCGTAGCCCCCAGCAGTGCGATGCAGCGCTCTGCGATGCCGCCCGCCCCACCGCCCGCCCCACCGCACCCCAGCGGCGCCGAACTCGACTACGCCGCGCTCGTCCTGGCGGGTCCCGAGGAACAGGCCGGTCGCAGAGGACTGCTCTTCCCGGACTCGTCCTTCGACCCGGTGGCGACCGAGCGGCGCCGTGACGCCGAGTCCGTGGCATCGCTGCCGCTGCCCGGCCACGCCGTGCGGCCCCGTGAATCGGCGGGCTCCTTCGACCACCGCTTCGACGCGCACGCGCGCACCGACATCCCGTCGGACGGCACCTGGCACACGGTGACCATCACCGAGATCCCGGTCGGTCTGCGGACCGAGTACCTGTGCGTGCCGTCCGTGGAGGAGACCGTCTACACGACACTGGTGCTCTCCAACGCCACCGATCAGGCGCTGCTGGCCGGACCGGTGGAGGTCACCGTCGACGACGAATTCCTCCTGACCACGGCGCTCCCGACGCTCGCTCCCGGCGGGACGCGCCGGGTGGGGCTCGGACCGGCCGAGGCGATCCGTGTCACTCGGCGTACGGAACTGCGCGAGTCGACCTCGGGGCTGCGCAACACCACCACCGTGCTCGACCACCGCGTCCACGTGGAGCTGGTCAACCGGCTGGCACGGCCCGTCGCCGTCGAGGTCCGCGAGCGGGTACCGGTCACCTCCGACCCTGACATCCGCATCGACGAACGGGCGGACTGGACGACCCCGGAGGAGGGTGCCGGGCCCGACACCCTCGCCCCCGGCACCCGCGTCCGGCGGGTGGAGCTTCCCGCCGGAGGCTCCGCCACGCTCGACGGCGGCTACGAGATACGTATCCCGGCCGGCAAGGCCCTGGTCGACGGCAACCGCAGGAGCTGACACACCCCATGTCCACGGATGCGCAGCCGATCGCTCTGCCCGTCACCGCCGTCACCTGTCTGGAGGACCGCTCCCTCGTCGAACGCGGCGCCGTCCTCGATCTCGGGCCCGGCGTCCAGCGGCTGCGGCTCGGCCCGGTCAGCGCGCTGGCCGTCGACCGCTCGCTCCACGCCGAGCTGACCACCGAGCACCCCGCCACGGTCCTCGACGCGCGGATCGTACGCACCTGGGAGCCGCGCGGCCCCCGGCCGTCCCCCGCCCACGACTCGGCGCTGCGCCGGCGTGTGCACCTCCTGGAGGAGGAGCAACGTGACCTGGGCCGGGTGCGCGACCGTCTCCTCGTCCGTCTCGATCTGCTGGAGCGGCTGGCCGCCGACCTGTTGAGGGAGATCGGCCGGAGCGCGGGCTCCGGTGCCGTCGACCGGTCCCGGTGGACCGGTGAACTGGACCGCGCGGACACCGGACGCGACACGTACGGCGAGCAACTCCGTTCCACGGAGAGCAGGTTGGCGGCGGTCGGCGTCGAACTCCGCGAGGCGCGACACGCCCTGCACCTCGCGGAGGACGGGCCCACCGAACTGGTCGGCCATGTCGAGCTGACCGTGGAGGCCGAGACCGCCGGGCCGGTCGGGTTGCGCCTGAGCCACCTCCTGCCGTGTGCGCTGTGGCGACCCGCCTACCGGGCCGTACTCGACGGCGACTCCCTGACGCTCGAAACGGATGCGATGGTCTGGCAGCGGACCGGCGAGGACTGGTCGAACGTACGCCTGACGCTGTCGACGGCCCGCTCCGCGTCGGCCACCGAGCCGCCGTACCTGGGTCAGGACAGGTTGACCCTCCGGGACCGCTCGTCGGCCGAACGCCGCACGGTCGACGTCGAGTTGAGGGAGGAGGAGATCGGGGACCTCGGCCAGGCCCCGGCGCCCGGCCAGGCCTTGGCGCTCGGCCTCCCCGGCCTCGACGACGACGGTGAGACACGGGTGTTCGGCGCCCCCGCGCCGGTGTCCGTCCCCGGCGACGGGCGCGCCCACCGGGTCCCGCTCTCCGCCTTCACCACGGCGGCCGGCACCGAGTACGGCTGCTCGCCCGAACTCTCCCCACTGGTCACACAGGTGGTGCGGTTCGACAACCGGTCCGGGCACGCACTGCTCGCGGGCCCCGTCGACCTGGTCCGCGACAACGGCTTCATCGGCCGCGGGACGCTGGAGTTCGCGGCCCCCGGGGCACCCGTCGAGCTGGCCTTCGGCAGCTCCGACGACTTCCGGGTGGTCCGGCACACCGAGGAGTCCCGTACCTCGGCCGGAATGTCCCAGCGCACGGTGGTCACCCGGACGGTGCGCCTGCACCTGTCCCACTTCGCCGCCCCGGGAGACCACGACGAGCGAGTCGTCGTCCTCCGGGAACGCGTGCCCGTCTCGGAGGTCTCGGGAGTCGAGATCCGCGTACGTACGGAAGTCTGCTCCCCCGCCCCCGACGTGCTCGACGCCGAGGGCATCGCCCGGTGGAACGTCACGGTCCCTCCCGGCGGCCGCCGCACGGTGACTCTGGTGTACGAGATCTCGGCGAGCAGCAAGGTGACGGGCATCTGAACGGGCCGGTGACGGGGCTTCTCGCGGTGGCCGGGCCCCGGGAACGAGTGGGACGTCGTGCTCCCGCTCCCGAGCGGCCCTCCTGCTGGACCGCGAGAGCGCCCTCGACGTGATCGCCACGGCCGTCGCGCTCGCCGGCGCGTTCTGGCAGATCGCGACACCGGGTCCGGGGATCGCCGAGCTCTACCGCAGCGATCCTCGCCTCGCCCACGCCGTCCTGGAGGTCGAGTCGCGCCTCGCCCGCATCCTCACCGCGACCATCAACGGCATGACGTCGACACCCGCCGCGTAGAGCTCCCGACCGGGTCATGAGCCTGCTCCGCCAGTACCTCGACCTGCCGCGCCAACTCCCCTCGCACCGCCCGGATCAACCGCCGACGCCCGGCGGGGCCGCATGGGCGCGGTCTACTCGCTGCTCGCGGGGAGACGGTCCGCTGTCAGGCCGGTCAGGAGGAGGTCGACGAGGCGGTGGAGGCCGACGGCGGGTCGGGTGAGGCGGAAGGAGGCGATCGCCGCCAGGCAGATACGCACGTCGTCCACGCCGACGTCGTCCCGGACGACGCCGACGGCGCGGGCCCGGTCGACGAGGCGGCCCAGCGCGCGTGCCTGCTCGCGGCGGTCGGCGGCGAAGGCCGCCGCCGCCGGATGGGAGCCGAACAGGGCCTCGTTCAGCCCCCGGTCCCGCAGCCGGTGCTCGGCGAAGCGGCGGACGACGCCGCTGAGCGCCCGCCACGGGTCGGGATCGTCGAGGGCGGCCCGCATGTCCGCGCGGCAGGCCGCGACGTGCTCGGCGAGCGCCGCGGTGACCAGGTCGGCGCGTGAGGGGAAGTGCCGGTGCACGGTGGCGATGCCCAGGCCGACCCGGCGGGCGATCTCCCGCATCGGCAGGTCGAGTCCTTCGGAGGCGAAGGAGGCGCGGGCGACCGAGAGGATGCGGAGGCGGTTGAGTTCCGCGTCCGTGCGTGTTTTCCGAGTCACTGTGCTTGCCGCGCCTCTCACTTCGACCTGATCCGGATCACCTGTTCCACCCGCATGTCTACCGTGTGCCGACGTCCGGACGGTCCGGGCGGGGAAGGTGCGTCATGCGAGCGGTACGGTTCGAGCGGTTCGGTCTCCCGGAGGTACTCGGCGTCGGATCCGTGCCCGAGCCGCACGCGGGTCCCGGCGAGATACGGATCGCCGTCCGCACGGCGGGAGTGTCTCCGGTCGACCTCGCGCTGCGGGCCGGTGACTCGCCCTCGCGGGCGGGTCTCACTCTGCCGCACGTCCCCGGGGTGGACGCGGCCGGGGTGATCGACGAGGTCGGTCCGGGCGTCACGGGCCACGCGGTCGGCGACGAGGTGTTCGGAGCGGTGGACGTAGCCCGGCTCGGCGGAGCAAGCGCGCAGTTCGCGGTGCTCGCGTTCTGGGCGGCGAAGCCGGACGCCTGGTCCTGGTACGAGGCGGGCGCCGCGGCGACGGGTGTCGAGACGGCGACCCGGGCCCTGGACCTGCTCGGCCTCACCGAGGAACAGGACACGACACTCCTGATCGACGGGGCGTCGGGCGGCGTCGGCAGCATCGCCGTCCAGTTGGCGGTGGCGCGAGGGGCGCGCGTGCTCGGGACGGGCCGCCCCGGCAGCCACGCTTTTCTGACCTCGCTCGGCGCGACACCGGTCACGTACGGCCCCGGCCTGGCCGAACGGGTCCGCGCCCTCGGCGGCCCGCAGGTCGACCGTGCCCTCGACGTGGCCGGGAAAGGCTCGCTGGAGGAACTCGTCGCGCTCACCGGCAGCCCGGGCTCCGTGGTCACGCTCGCGGACTTCACGGGTCCCGAACGCGGGGTGCGGCTCTCGCTCGGCCGGTACGGGGGCCAGCCGGACGGGTGTCACGGGCTGGCGTTGGCCGCGGAGCGGGCGGCGCGGGGGCGGTTCCGCGTACCGGTCCAGGCGGTGTTCCCGGCCGACCGGGCGGCGGAGGCGCACGCGGCGGTGGCGGCGGGACCTCACCGTGGGAAGACCGTCCTCGATCTCACGGGGCTTGCGCAACGGCATCCCGAGCCGATCGTTATGATGGCCTGAATCGCTCAAACGAACATTCGGGGTGGAGCACAGTGCGGGAGCCGGTCGATCGCAGGCGTCAGCGCATTCTCGCGGCGGTCCAGGCCCGCGGGGCCGCGCGGGTCCGGGACCTCGCCGACGAGTTGCAGGTGTCGGTGGTGACGGTGCGCCGGGACGTGGAGGAGCTGACGCGTGAGGGCAGGCTGCGCCGCGGACACGGTGTCGTCCGTTCGACGCTGCCCGCGCAGGAGATCCCCGCGAACGACCTGGCCCACGGCGACCGGGTGGCCGTCGTGGTGCCGGAGCGGCACTCGTACCTGACCGAGACCCTGCACGGCGCCCGCACCGCGCTGGAGGAGGCGGGGATGCGCATGGCCCTGCACATCGCCCCTCAGGTCGCCGGTGCCGAAAGGCCGTTGGTGGAGCGGGCGCTGGCCGACGGGGCCCGCGGTCTGCTGCTCGCGCCCCGCTGGCACACCCTGGCGACGGAGCTGGCCGACCACGGCTGGCTGGCCGCGCTGGAGGTGCCCACGGTGCTGATGGAACGCCGGCCGCGACAGGGCAGCGTGGCGCACACCCTGGACTCGGTCTGCTCGGACCACTGGTACGGCGCGCACCTCGCCGTGGAACACCTGGTGGGCCTCGGCCATCGGCGGATGGTGTTCGCGACCCGCGAGGACAGTCCTACGGCACGTACGCTGCGGGCCGCCTTCACGAGCATCGCCGGGACCCATCCGCTGCTGGAGGAGTGGGCGTGGGCGCTGATCTCCGAGCAGGCGGGGCGCGAGGGCCCGTACACCGCGGACGAGACGGCGGATCTGCCGCGGCTGCTGCGCCGGGTGCGGGCCACCGCGGTGGTGCTGCACAGTGACGTGGACGCGCTGATGGTCGTGCAGCGGCTGGCGGACGACGGGGTGCGGGTGCCCGAGGACTGTTCGGTCGTGGCGTACGACGACGTGGTGGCCGCGCTGGGCACGTCCCCCCTGACCGCGGTGTCCCCGCCCAAGGCGCAGGTGGGCCGGGCCGCCGCCGAACTGTTGACGCAACGCCTCAGGGAAGGCGGGCGACAACCCGCGCGCCGCGTCGAGTTGCTGCCGCGGCTGATGGTGCGCGGCTCGACACGGCGGGCGGACGGCACGGACCGTACGGACGAGGCCGGCACCTCGGATCAGTGAACCTCGGACGAGTGAGCGTTTGAGCGTTTGTTTTTCTTCTGATCGCTCTATTGACCGTTTGGGTCGGCAGCGTTGAGTATTCCCGTGTCCCGAACAGTCGTGTCCGCAGGGACGCGGACACGCAGGAGCCGCGGGAGGCGCCATGCCCGGACGACCCGATCGTCGTTCCGTGCTCGCCGCGATGGCCGCCGTACCGCTGACAGGAGCCCTGGGCGCCTGCAGCGGAGGGAACGGAGCCTCGTCGGCCGGCACGGGCCGCACCACACGCATCACCTTCTGGTCCGCCCTGCGCGGCAGCCAGGAAGTGGTCGACGCCTTCAACCGCACGCACACGAGCGTGCAGGTCGACTTCCAGCAGATCCCCTCCGGCGGGCAGGGCGGCTACGCCAAGCTGAGCAACGCCGCCCGGGCGGGCAACGCGCCCGACATCGCGACCATCGAGTATCCGCAGGTGCCGGGGTTCGCCATCGACGGGGTCGCCCGGGACATCACCGACCTCGTCAGTGACTCCCTGCGCCGAAAACTGCTGCCGCAGGCGCTCGCCCAGACCACCTTCGAGAAGCGGGTGTTCAGCGTTCCGCTGGACGTCGAGCCCATGGTGATGCACTACCGCACCGACCTGTTCGACCGGTACGGCCTCCAAGTGGCGCGCACCTGGGACGAGTTCGCGGAGCAGGCCCGCACCGTGCGCCGCAAGGCGCCCGAACGGCGGCTCGCGCTGTTCCCCACGGACGGGATGACGCAGTTCGCGGCCTACGCCTGGCAGGCCGGCGCCCAGTGGTTCGACACCTCGAAGGGCGCCTGGAACGTCTCCCTGGCCGACGCTCCCTCCCGGCGCGTCGCGGAGTACTGGCAGCGGCTCATCGACCGCGACGACGTGTTCGTGAACGCCGTCGAGAGCCGCCAGTCCGACGCGCAGATCGGCAACGGGCTGGTCCTCACCCGGCTCAGCGGCGCCTGGGACGCCGGCGCGCAGATGAACGCGCGGCCCGGACAGAAGGGCCAGTGGCGGATCGCCCCGCTCCCCCAGTGGGACACCGGCAGCCCCTCCGTCGGCACCCACGGCGGATCGACGTTCGCCATCACCAAGGACAGCCGCAGACCCGAGGCCGCGATGGAGTTCATCGAGTGGCAGGTCTCCCACCCCGACGCCCTGCGCGCCCGTCTCTCCAGCGGGAACAGCAGTCAGTACCCGGCCGCCCCCGGCCTGGTCTCCGTGGGCCGCAAGGCCTTCGACCGGTCGTACTACGGCGGGCAGGACATCTACCGCCTGTACGAGCAGGAGGCGGCGAAGATCGGCGACGGCTGGCTGTGGGGGCCTCGGATGAGCGCCACCCAGCGGGTCATGCAGGACTCCTTCGCCCGCGTCGGCGGCGGCCAGGGATCGCTGGCCGAGTCCCTGCGCAGTGCGCAGGAGGGCACCATGCCCGACCTCAAGGCCCTGGGCCTGTCCACCACCCAGCGCTCCACCTGAGCCGGCGAGAAGGCAGGTGACACCGCATGACCACCACCGCTCAGCCCCGGGTGCCGACCGACGCGTCCCGCGTCGGCGGTCCGGCCCTCTCCGACTCCGGCCGGCGCGCCCGCCGGACCGCCGGCCGCCGCCGGTTCGGCGCGGTCGCCGTCCTCATGGGGCCGTTCTTCGTCCTGCTGACGACCGTCTTCCTGATCCCCGTCGGCACGGCCGTCTACCTCAGCTTCTACAGCGACGACCAGCCGGGGCTCGGCTTCGGCCCCGAGAACACCGTCTTCGTCGGACTGCGCAGTTACGCGGCCGTCCTGACCGACCCCACCTTCCTCGGCGGGCTCGGCACGGTCGCGCTCTACTGCCTGATCTACATCCCGCTCATGGTCGTCGGCGCGCTGGTCCTGGCCCTGCTGCTGGACTCCGGGGTGGTGCGGCTGCGCGCCTTCGCGCAACTGGGCCTCTTCCTCCCGCACGCCGTGCCCGGCATCATCGCCGCACTGATCTGGCTGTACCTGTACACCCCGGGCATCAGCCCGATCATCGACCTCTTCGCCCGCGCCGACATCACGATCGACTTCCTCGGCATCCACGCCGTCATCCCGTCCATCGTGAACATCGCCCTGTGGAGCAACCTCGGCTACAACATGGTGGTCTTCTACGCCGCCCTGCAGGCCGTGCCCCGTGAGGTGATCGAGGCCTCCGTGGTCGACGGCGCGGGACCCGTGCGCACGGCGCTCCAGGTCAAGACACCGCTGGTACGGGCCTCGATCGTCATGGTGGCGATCTTCACCCTGATCTGGGCACTCCAGCTCTTCACCGAGCCGATGCTGCTCAGCCAGTCCTCGCCGATGATCAGCTCCCGCTTCTCGCCGAGCATGTACATCTACGACGCGGCCTTCACCCGCAACAACTACAGCCTGGCGGCAGCCGCCTCGGTGGTCCTGCTGGTGTGCACGATCGCGCTGTCCTACGGCGTCACCCGCTTCACCAGCCGTGCCGACGCCGAGGAGGCCCGATGAGCACCACCGACAGTTCCTTCCTGCGCCCTCGTCTGCTGGGGCGGGCCACGGTCAACGTGGTCGTGGCGGTCTCCGTCCTCTACACCCTGCTGCCCGTGCTGTGGCTGGTGCTGGCCGCGGCCAAGGACCGGGACGCCCTGTTCAGCAGCGACCTGCTGTCCGTGAGCGGCTTCTCCCCCGTGCGCAATCTGCAGGACCTGTTCGCGATGGACGGCGGGCTGTACGGCCGCTGGTACCTCAACAGCCTGCTGTACGCGGTCCTCGGCGCCGCGATCGGCGCGCTGCTGAGCGTGGCCTGCGGGTACGCCTTCGACAAGTACCGCTTCCAGCACAAGGAGAAGCTGTTCGGCCTGGTCCTCGCGGCGGTCATGGTGCCGCAGACGGTCCTCGCGCTGCCGCTGTACCTGATGGCCTCCGAGGCGGGGTTGGTCAACACCTTCTGGGCCGTGTTCGTCCCGGTGCTGTTCAATCCCTTCGGCGTCTATCTCGGCCGTATCTTCAGCCGGGGTTACGTGCCCGACGAGGTGCTGGAGGCCGCGCGGGTGGACGGGGCCGGCGAACTGACCACCTACGTAAGGGTGAGTCTGCGGATGCTCGGTCCCGGCCTCGTCACCGTCTTCCTGTTCCAGCTGACGGCGATCTGGAACAACTTCTTCCTGCCCATGGTGATGCTGTCCGACCAGGACCTGTATCCCGTCAGCCTCGGCCTGTACCAGTGGAACAGCTCGGCGTCCGTGTCGCCCGAGTACTACCCGGTGGTGATCATGGGATCGTTGCTCGCCGTGCTGCCCCTCATCCTCGCCTTCGTCCTGCTCCAGCGGTTCTGGCGCAGCGGGCTGACCGCCGGAGCCGTCAAGTGACCTCGCACCTCCCCGGACCGGGTTTCCGGCCCCGTGCCGCCCTGGCCATGTCCCAGGACGCCGCCGCGGCCGTCCTCGACAGCGCGTCGCTCGACGCCTTCCGCCGCGTCTGCGACCTCGCTCCTCCCCCGGTGCTGGACGATCTGTCGACGCCACGGGCGAAGTCGCTGCTGGCCGACGTCGACCTGCTGATCACCGGCTGGGGCTGCCCGGCCCTGGACGAGGAGGTGCTGCGTGCGGCGCCCCGGCTGCGGGCCGTGGTGCACACGGCGGGCAGCGTGCGCGCGCATGTCACGGACGCCTGCTGGGAGCGCGGCATCGAGGTGTCCTCCGCCGCCGCGGCCAACGCCCTGCCGGTCGCCGAGTACACCCTCGCCATGATCCTCCTCGCCGGCAAACAGATCCTGGAGCGCGCCCGCGACTTCACGGCGTCGCGGAGGAGGGACGACTGGCTGCGCACCCCGCACACCATCGGCAACTACCGCAGCACCGTCGGCATCCTCTCCGCGTCACTGATCGGCCGCCGGGTCGTCGAGCTGCTGCGTCCGCACGACATCGGGGTGCTGCTCCACGACCCGTACGTGAGTGACGCGGACGCCGCCGAACTCGCCGTGGAGCGGGTGGAGTTGGCGGAGCTGTTCGCCCGCTGCGACACCGTCAGCGTGCACACCCCGCTGCTGCCCACCACCCGGGGTCTGGTCGGCCGCGCCCTGATCGACGCGATGCCGGCCGGGGCCATGCTCATCAACACCTCCCGCGGGGCCGTCATCGACCAGGAGGCGCTCACCGACGCCGTCCTGGCGGGCCGGATCCGGGCCGTGCTCGACGTCACCGACCCCGAGGTGCTGCCGCCGGACCACCCCCTGTGGGACTGCGAGAACGTGCTGATCACCCCTCATCTGGCGGGTTCCCAGGGCAACGAGTGGCGGCGCCTGGCCGACCTCGCGCTCGCCGAGACCGCCCGGTGGGCGTCCGGCACCGGCTTCCTCCATCCCGTACGACGCGAAAGGCTGGCGTTCCTGGCATGAGCATCCGCATCCCCTTCGAACTCCCCCCTGAGGACCGTGCGTCGAGCCCGTACACCGGTTACACCCGTGCCCACTGGGAGGCCGTCGCGGACGGTCTGCTGGCAGCCGCGTGGCGCTGGAGCACACCGGGCCGGGCCCTGCTCGACCTGCCGGGACGGCCCTCGCGTTCGGGGGTGCGCTCCGACGGTCTGGAGGGCTTCGCCCGGACGTTCCTCGCGGCCGGCTTCCGGGTCACGGGCGCCGGTGGCGAGGACCCGCACGGCTGGCTGGAACGCTACGCCGAGGGCCTGGCCTCGGGCACCCTCACCCCGGGGCGCGACGACACCGAGTCCTGGCCGCTGATCCTCGACCACGACGTCCAGGGCCAGCCCATGGTCGAGTCGGCGTCGGTCGCCCTCGGTCTGCGGCTGACGGCTCCCTGGCTCTGGAAGCATCTCGACGCAGGTGTCCAGGACCGGGTCGAGGAGTGGCTGCGCGGATCGCTGCGGCACGTGCCCGCGCCGAACAACTGGTACCTCTTCCCGTACACGGTCGCCGGTTTCCTGGAGTCCGTGGGACGCGGCGACGCCGAGACGACCGCGGTACGGCAGCGGGCGCTGGAGCTGATGGAGGGCTGGTACCGGGGCGAGGGCTGGTACGCCGACGGGGACGGGCGCGCCTTCGACCACTACAACGGCTGGGCGCTGCACCTGTACCCGGTCCTCGACGCCCATCTCGGCGGCGACGCGGCGCTCCTCGCGCGGTACGGCGAACGGCTGCGCGAGCACCTGGACGGCTTCGGGCTGATGTTCGGCGCGGACGGGGCGCCGCTGCATTTCGGCCGGTCGCTCGCCTACCGCTTCGCCGCGTCCGCCGCCGTCGGCCTGGGTTCCCTGACCGGGCACACGCCGCTGACGCCCGGCGCCTCGCGCCGCCTGGTCAGCGGAAGCCTGCGGCACTTCCTCGACCGCGGGGCGCTGACCGAGGACGGTCTGCTGAGCCTCGGCTGGTACGGGCCGCACGACGCCACCCTCCAGACGTACTCCGGACCGGCGTCGCCCTACTGGGCGTCGAAGGCGTTCGTCTCCCTCCTCGCGCCCGCCGACCATCCGCTGTGGACCGCGACGGAGGAGGCCGCGCCGGTGGAGGAGTCCGACCGCGTGCTGGCCCTGGCCGCGCCCGGACTGCTCGTACAGGCGACACGCGAGGACGGGATCGTACGGCTGCACAATCACGGCAGTGACCATGTGCGGCCGCACGAGGCGGAGTCGGCCGACGGGGACGACCCGCACTACGGCCGGCAGGCCTACTCGACCCGGACCGGCCCGACCGCGTCCGGGAACATCGCCGACAACCATCTGTCGGTGGAGGTCGGCGGCCGACGCAGTGTGCGCCGCCGGATCCACCCGCTCGGCGCGGGACACGGCGACGGCTGGGGCTGGGCGGCGTCGTGGCACCGGCCCGTCTTCACAGGCGGCCCGCCGATGGTTCCGGGGCTGCGGGTGGAGAGCGTGACGGTGGTGCGGGGGCCGTACGAACTGCGGGTGCACCGCGTGGTGGGAGCGCCTCCGGGGGCGCGTATCACCCACACCGGGTGGGCGACCGGGCCGCAGGAGCCGCTGGTCTCGGCGCTGCACGGTCTGCACGGCTGGAGTCCCGAGCCGGAGACGGTACGGGCGCCGCAGGGCACCGCGTACGTGCCGTGGGCGCAACTGCCCCGCCTGGTCGGCGAGACGGGCGGCACGTCCGTGCACGTGTCCCTGGCCGCCCTCACCGGTGAACCGGGACCCGGCCCGCTCGCGGAGGCGGTCACACAGGTGGTGGCCCACGACGCAGGGGTCGAGGTGGTCTGGGCGGACGACGGCGTACGTACGCGGGTGTCGTTCGAGCCGGTCCGGGTGACGCACGGGTGACGTCCGGGAGGAGCTGGGTCGCCGTGTGCACCGGCCGGTGCTCCCGTGCGCCGGGGTGCGTGGCCGGATTCCCTCCGCCTTCGGGGGCATGAGGCCGCACGCTGGGTATTCCTCTCCCCAAGGATGGCTCTTGCGGCGTTGGGGGGACTGGCACTGTGGCACGCCTGTCGTGGACGTCCGGTCCGCCCCGATCATCCTTCGCCCGCAGGCGGCACACCGTGCGACGGCTGCGGGACCAGGGGCTCTACGGGCCCAGGTTCCGTGACGTCCTGCCCGGCCTCGCCGGTGCGGTCGTGGTCGTGTGCGCGGTGGTCGCCGCGCTGGCGATGGGGTATCGCGTGGGCGGGCCGGTCGTGCCGGTCGTCGGCGTCTCCGTGCCGGCCCTCGTCGTGGCGGTGGAGATCCGGCGCCGACGGCCGGACGCACGCCGTCTGCGCGGGCGCTACTCCGCGGACGAGTTACGCGAACTGGACGTGCAGGGGCTGGCGTTGGCCGTCGCGCGGATGCTGCGGCGGGACGGCTGGCGGGTGCGGCTGCTGCCTGCGCCGGACCGGCCGCGGTTGTACGCGCGGGACTCGGCGGGTCGGCAGCTCGACGTGGCGTTCCGGCCGGTGGCGGAGCCGCTGCCGGACGAGGCGCTGCCCGACCCTCGCACCCGCCGTCACGCGGACGGGCCGCTCCTTCAACTGGTCGTGCACCGGGGGGCTTTCAGGGAACGGGACATCCGGTGGGCCCAGCGCCAGGGGGACACCCGGCTCCTGGACGGCTCCGCGCTCACCCGCTGGGCGGAGGGCACACACTTCAACGAGCTGTTCACCCCGCCTCTGTGGAACTGACCCCCAACCGCGACCGCTGTCCACCCGTCTGCGCCCCGGTGGGGGCTGGCCGCGCAGTTCCCCGCGCCCCTGAAAACCAGGGCTGCGCCCCCGGCCGCGACCGCCCCCTGCCCGTCCGCGCCCCGGTGGGGCTGACCCACGCAGTTCCCCGCGCCCCTGAAAGACGGGGCTGCGCCCCGGTCTTTCGTCCCCGAGGCCGCCGCCAAAAAAACGCCGCCCCCACCTCCCGCCCCTAAGGGGCGCGGGGAACTGCGCGGACCACCCCCACCGGCCCGCACCCGAAAACCAAGAAGCCAGCCCCACCCCCTGCCTTTCGCCCTGAAGGGGCGCGGGGAACGGCGCAACCACCCCCCGACCCGTCTGCACGCCCGCGCAAGCAACCGGCATACTCAGGACGCGCGCACGCACCCGCGGACGCGAGAAGCAGGAGGTAGGCGATGGTGTCGACACCGGGGGCAGAGCGGGCAGAGCCCCGGAAAGTCACGATCAACGACGTCGCCAGGTCCGCCGGAGTGTCCCGGCAGACCGTGTCACGCGCACTCAACGACAAGGACGAGATCGACGGCGACACCAAACAACGCGTCCTGGACGCCGCCCGCGTCCTCGGCTACCGGCCCAGCCGGTTCGCCCGGGGCCTCGTCCGCCAGGACACCATGACCATCGGCCTGGTCATCCCCGATCTGCTCAACCCGTTCTTCACCGAGGTCGCCGCCGCCGCCCTGGAGGCCGCCCGAACCCGCGGCTGGCATGTCGTCGTGTACGACACCGCCGACCGCGCGGAGGAGGAGCGCGGCACACTCCAGGTGATCAGTTCGCAGGTGGACGCGGTGATCGGCTACTTCAGCTGTCCCGAGAGCGAACTGGAGGCGTTCACGCGCGGCATGCCGGTGGTGCTCATCGGCCGCGAGGCCAGGTCCACCCGGTTCAGCTCGATCCGGATCGACGGCCGGGAGGGCGTCCACGCCGCCGTCGCGCACCTCGTCGCGAAGGGGCACACCCGGATCGGCATGCTCGACCATCACACGCGGGCCGAGCCGAGCATCCGGCACACGTGGTTCACGGCGGCCGCCGCGGCACACGGGATCGACCCGGGCGCGGTGGTGGGCGCGGACCAGACGGCGGACGGCGGCGGCTCGGCGCTCAAGGAGCTGCTCTCCGCGCATCCCGATGTCACCGGGGTCTTCACGTTCAACGACATCATCGCGATCGGTGCCCTCCGGGAAGCCCGCAGGATCGGCAGGAGCGTCCCGCAGGATCTGGCGGTCATCGGCTTCGACGGGCTGCAGCTCGGCGCACTCGTGGAGCCGCCGCTCAGCAGCGTCGCCCTCGACACCCGACGGCTGGGCGCGCTGGCCATCGAGCAGGTCGCACGGCTGCTGTCCGAGCCGCCCCCGCTCGCGATCACCGACCTGGTCGTACACGCCGAGCTGCGGCTCAGCGGGTCCGCGTGACCGTCCGCTTAACACACCGGTAACGCGCGAGACCCGAATGTCTTGACATTGAACCGCGCCGAAGCGCAGACTTCCGACCACTTCCGCATTGCACCTCGCGACGTTACTCCGAGCTTCCCCGTGAACGCTCCCGTGAGCGTTCACGGGACCGCTCACAAGTACCTGGAAAGCGTTGCGTCCCGTCCTTTCCACCCGGAGGGCAGTCCGCCCGAGGGATCAGCATCGAGCCGCCTAGCACCGTCGCTAGCCGTTGTCTGGAACGGAAAATATGAGCAGCACAGTCACGCGCATCCGCCTCACCGTCGTCGCCGCGGCCGCCGGTGTCCTCGTACTCGCCGGATGCTCGTCGTCCGACTCGTCGGGCAGTTCCTCCGCGGCTTCCTGCGAGCCCGCGAAGGGCAAGGTGACACTCCAGTACTGGAACACGGTTCCGGGCATGGACGACGTCGTCGCCCTGTGGAACAAGAAGAACCCGGACATCCACGTCGAGACGAAGAACATCTCGAACGACCAGTACGGCACCCTCGGCAACGCCCTCAAGGCCGACAAGGCGCCGGATCTCGCCCAGGTCGGCTACGACCAGTTGCCCAACCTGCGCACGCAGAACGCCTTCGTGGACGCCTCCGACTGCTCGGCCGCCGCCAAGGCCAAGTCGAAGTTCGTGCCCTGGACCTGGTCGCAGACCAGTTTCGGGAACACCGGCGTGTTCGCCCTGCCGCAGGACACCGGGCCGATGGCCCTCTACGTACGCAGTGACATCTTCAAGAAGCACGGTGTCGCCGTCCCCAGGACGTGGGACGAGTACGCGGCGGCAGCCCAGAAGCTGCACAAGGCCGACCCGGACCTGGACATCACGTTCTTCGACCCCAACAACGCCGAGTGGTTCAACGGACTCATCTGGCAGAACCAGGCCAAGATGTACGGCTACTCCGGCGACAAGTGGCATGTGACCGTCGAGTCCGAGCAGAGCAAGCAGGTCGCCGAGTACTGGCAGAAGCTGATCTCCGACAAGCTCGTGCGCACGGACCTGGCCAACGGTTCCACGCAGATGTACGCCGCGTACCAGAAGGACCAGATCGCCAGCTATGTCGGCGCGGCCTGGGGCTACAGCATGTTCCGCGACAACCTGCCCAAGCAGGCCGGCAAGTGGAGCATCGTTCCCATGCCGACGTGGGGCACGAACGGCGCGTCCGGTGACTGGGGCGGCTCGACCGTCGCGTTCATGAAGGGCGGCAAGCACCTCTACGAGTCGGTCGAGTTCAACACCTGGCTGAACACCGACCCCGAGGCGCTGGCGCTGGAGAACAAGCTGGGCGGCCTCTACCCGGCCGCCAACGCCGGGCTGCAACTGCCGGCGCTGTCCAAGGGCGTGCCGTACTACAACAACGAGAAGATCTTCGACATCTTCGCGGACTCGTCCAAGAACATCGACACCAGTTTCACCTGGGGCCCCACCCAGAAGACGGTGAACCTCGCGCTCCAGGACGCGATGGCGAAGGCCGCGGCCGGTGACGGCACCCTCAGCGACGCGCTGTCGGCGGCCCAGAACGCCGCGGTGAAATCGATGAAGGACCAGGCGATCCCGGTCACGGCAGGCAAGTGAGCACGACATGACCGATCTCGCTACCCGCACGACGCGAGTGGTGACACCACCGAAGGGCCGCCGCCCGCGTTCACCAACACGGGGGCCCCCCGCGCGCACCCACCCCCCCACACGGC
>NZ_JBHXTO010000017.1:99940-109980 GCF_042677425.1 Streptomyces sp. NPDC127119
GTCAACTCTTAATCCCCTGAACCGCTCCGCTACCGTGGGTTGTTCTCACCCCTCGGCTGCCCCCCGGCTTACTCCCCGCGGGCGCCGGCCCCCGGGCCGGCACCATCACCGCGTTCCTGCTCCCCTTCTTCGTCCCGTTCGTGCTGTTCTACCTGGTACCGGTCGGCTACGCGCTCTGGCAGAGCTTCCGTGCCGTGCACCGCACCGGAGGCCAGTACGGCACCTCGTACACGAGCTTCGGCGGCTTCGAGCAGTACCAGAAGGTGTTCGAGAACACCGAGTTCTGGTCCAGCATCGGGCGCATCGGACTGTTCGGCGTCGTGCAGGTGCCGGTCATGCTGTTCGTCGCCCTGATCATGGCGCTGCTCCTCGACACTCCCCTGCTGAAGCTCAAGTCGGTCTTCCGCATGACCGCGTTCATGCCGTACGCCGTACCGGGTGTCATCGCCGCGATCATGTGGTCGTACCTGTACTCACCGCAGCTCAGCCCCGTCGTGGACCTGCTCAACGGCATCGGTCTCGACCCCGACTTCCTCGGCCCCGGAGCCGTGCTCTGGTCGGCGGCGAACATCTCCACCTGGCTGTGGACCGGCTACAACATGCTCATCATGTACTCGGCCCTGCAGTCGATCCCGCAGGAGCTGTACGAGGCGGCCACGCTGGACGGCGCGAGCAACTGGGCCGTCGCGTGGCGGATCAAGGTGCCGATCATCGCCCCGTCGATCGTCCTCACCACGGTGTTCTCGATCATCGGCACGCTGCAGCTCTACGCGGAGCCGGCCGTGCTGCGGCAGATCTCCTCCAACATCTCCAGCACGTTCACGCCGAACATGCTCGCCTACGCGGTGGCGTCCGGGAACAACTACCAGCAGGCCGCGGCGATCTCGGTGGTCATCGCCGTCATCACCTTCGTCCTGAGCTTCGGATTCATGCGACTGACGTCGAAGAGGGCCGGCCTGTGAGCAACGCACGTGTGAACCGCGAGAGTCGCGCCGGCCGCACGGCGGCCATGGCCCTGATGCTCCTGCTGGCCGTCTACTTCCTGCTGCCGATCTACTTCCTCATCGTCGCGGCCACCAAGCCGCAGGGTGACCTGGCCACCACCAACGGGCTGGCGTTCTCGCACTTCAACCTGTTCGACAACCTGCGCGTCCTGTTCACCCGCAGCGACGGCATCTTCGGGCGGTGGGCCGTCAACACCGTGATCTACGCGGTGCTGGGCGCCGCCGTGGGCACACTGATCTCCGCGCTGTGCGGGTACGCGCTCGCCAAGTTCCGTTTCCGCGGGCGGGAGTTCCTCTTCTCCGTCATCCTCGGCGGCGTCCTCGTACCCACCACCGCTCTGGCGCTGCCGCTGTTCCTGCTGTTCTCGGCGACCGGCATCGTCAACACCTATCTCGCGGTGTTCCTGCCCAGCATCGTCAGCCCGTTCGGCGTCTACCTGGCACGTATCTTCGCCAACGCGGCCGTACCGCAGGAGCTGATCGAGTCGGCACGGCTGGACGGCGCGGGCGAGTTCCGCACGTTCTTCTCGGTGTCGTTCAAGCTGATGACACCGGCCCTGGTGACGATCTTCCTGTTCCAGTTCGTCGCCATCTGGAACAACTTCTTCCTGCCGATGGTCATGCTGCAGAAGGAGTCCCTGTTCCCGATCACCCTCGGCCTGTACCAGTGGAACGGCCAGACCGCCCGGGCCCCGCTCCTCCAGCAGTCCGTCATCACCGGCTCGCTGGTGTCGATCGTGCCGGTGATCATCGTGTTCATCCTCCTTCAGCGGTTCTGGCGCACCGGTCTCGCGGCCGGTTCACTGAAGTGACCGCCCGCGCTTCATCCCCTCCCGCCCGTACAGAAGGTTTCTGCCGCCATGAGCAACTCCGCCGTCTTCGTGCCCCATTTCCACTGGGACCGGGAGTGGTACGAGCCGTTCCAGGTGTTCCGGCACCGACTGGTCACCGCCCTCGACACCGTGCTGGAGACGGCCGAGTCGAACCCTGACTTCCGGTTCACCGTCGACGGGCAGATGGCCGCGATCGAGGACTATCTGGAGATGCGGCCGGAGAACCGCGACCGGCTCGCGGCCCTGGTCGGCGAGGGCCGGATCGCCGTCGGGCCGTGGCTCATCCTGCTCGACGAATTCCTCTGCTCCGGTGAGACCATCGTGCGCAACCTGCAGATGGGCTGGGCCGCCGCCGCGGACCTCGGTGGCGCGATGCCGATCGGCTATCTGCCGGACATGTTCGGCCACGTCGCGCAGATGCCGCAGATCCTCGCGCGCGCCGGGATCGAGCACGCGGCACTGTGGCGCGGTGTGCCCGGTTCCGTCGACGGTCACGCGTTCCGCTGGCGCGCGCCCGACGGCTCCGAGGTGCGCACCGAGTTCCTCTTCGACGGCTACGACAACGGCCTCGACGTGCTGCTGGTGCCCGACAGTATCGGCCGCGCGCTCGGCGACTACGCGGAGATGACGGCCGACCGGTGGGGCACCGACCCGGTCCTGGCGATGGCGGGAACCGACCACAACGCGCCCGACCCGCACCTCGCGGCCTGGCTGCGGCGGGCGTCCGGCGAGGGCCGCCCCATCACCATGGCGACCCTCGTCGAGTACCTTCGCGACCATGTGCGCGACGACGTGCCGACCGTCGTCACCGGGGAGTTGCGCAGCCACTCACGCGGCAACATCCTCCCGGGCGTGCTCTCCGTACGGCTCGGCCTCAAGCAGCGGATGGCGGTCGCCGAGCGCACGATCGACCACGCCGAGCGCATGAACGCCCTGTGGTCCCGGCGCGACGACTCGCGGTTCCTCGCCCTCGCCTGGCACAAGATCATCGAGTCGACCGCGCACGACTCGGTCGTCGGCTCCGGCACCGACGAGACCTGCGACCAGGTCGCCGCACGTCTCGCGGAGGCCGCGCAGACCGCGCGCGCCGTCCGGGACGCGGCGCTCGCCGAACCCGCCGCCCTGGTACCGGGCGACGGCCATCTGATCGCCAACCCGCTGCCGTTCGCGCGCACGACGCTGGTCGAGGTCGATGTCGTCGCCCCGCCCGCCGGTACGCGTCTGGTGGCGACCACCGCCGACGGCTCGGCGCACCCGGTGCAGCTGGTCTCCGAGGCACCGACGGTCCTCAGCGACGAGCGCATGGACGCCTCGCAGCTCGAACGCGTGCTGCGCCGTATCCACCGCCGTGAACTGTTCGGCCGCCTCATCGACCACTACGACCTCAGTCCCGGGTCACTCGTCTTCCACCTCGCCGAGGTCCCCGCCGGGGGGCCGTTCGACCTGCTGATCCTGCGCAAGGAGGTCGCCGCCGCTGCCGCCGCGCACCCGGGCGAGTGGCGGGTACTGACGCTGGAGGAGCCGCGGGCCACCGCGCTCGTCCCCGTCGAGGTCCCCGCGTCCGGACTGACCTCGTTCCGGGTCGAGCCGCACGAGGACACCGCCGGCGCGTCGGCCGCGTACGCGCCCACGCAGACCTCGTACGCGACGGCGACGGATCGTACGCTCTCCAACGGTCTGGTCGAGGTCGAGGTCGCCGCGGACGGCACGCTGGACATCGTCGGCGCCGACGGGACCGTGCTGCGCGGTGTCGGACGTCTCGTCGACGGCGGTGACCGCGGTGACAGCTACAACTACGCTCCCCCGGCGCACGACGTCCTCGTCCAGGACCCGGTGCAGATCACCGTCGACGTCCTCGAAGACGGCCCGCTGCGGTCACGGCTGCGGGTCACCCGCGTCTACGCCTGGCCCGTCGCCCTCTCCGGAGACCGCGACCTGCGTGACGGACGGACCGCGCCGACCCCGGTGGAGACGCTGGTGGAGGTACGGGCCGGTGAACCGTTCGTACGCGTCTCCACCTCGTTCCTCAACCAGTCGGCGGACCACCGGCTGCGCTTCCACGTACCTCTGCCCGAGCCGGTGACCACGTCCTCGTCCGCCGGACAGTTCGCCGTCACCGAACGCGGACTGACCGCCGAGGGCGGCTGGGGCGAGTACCCGCTGCCGACCTTCCCCGCCAGTACGTTCGTGTCGGCGGGCCCTGCCACGGTCCTGCTCGACCACTCCAGCGAGTACGAACTCGTCGGCGACGGCACCGAACTGGCCATCACGCTGCTGCGGGCGATCGGCTCGATCAGCGTCAACATCCATCCTCTGCGCGACGAGCCCGCGGCGAGCGAGATCCCCGTGCCGGGTGCGCAGGATCTCGGCATGCGCGTCGAGAACCGCTTCGCCGTCCTCCCGTCCGCCACCGGCTGGCGCGGGGCGGACGCGGTGGCTCTCGCCGAGGAGTTCCGGTGCGATGTGCTCGTCACCCGTGGGACCGGGACCCCTGGTGGCCAACTGCCGCCGGAGACCGTCGGGTTGCGCGTCGACGGGCAGGACGTCCTCGTGTCGAGCATCCGCCGTGTCACCGACGACGAGTCCGGCAGCGGCACCGAAGTACGGCTGACCGCCCTGCGCGACAGCGCGTCCACCGTGCGTGTGACGGGTGCGTTCACCGAGGCCACCACCGTGGATCTGCTCGGCCGCCCCCTCTCCCGTACCGAGGCCGCGAACGAACTCGAACTCGCCCTCGGGCCATGGGAGATCCGCACGGTCGTACTCCGGTAGGACCCCCTCCGCCAGAGGACCGTCGATCCACAGAAAGAGTTGTGACCTCTTGTCCACCGAGCTCTCCCCCCATGTTTCGGACCTCGCACCAGGGCGTGGCGCGCTGCGCCCGGCGCGCTCCTGGCTGCACTCCGACGCGCCCTCGCTCTCGCTGAACGGGCCCTGGCGTTTCCGGCTGTCGCCGACGGCGTCCGGGCCGGAGGGCTTCACGGCCGACGGCTTCGACGACCACGGCTGGGACAGCATCCCCGTGCCCTCCCACTGGGTGCTGGAGGGCGACGGGGCCTACGGCCGGCCGATCTACACGAACATCCAGTTCCCCTTCCCGATCGACCCGCCCCACGTGCCGGACGAGAACCCGACCGGTGATTACCGGCGGCATTTCGAGGTCCCCGCCGACTGGTCGGACGCCGGGCGGGTGGTGCTGCGCTTCGACGGCGTCGAGTCGCTGTTCCGGGTGTGGGTCAACGGGACGGAGGTCGGCAGCGCGAGCGGCAGCCGCCTGGCCCACGAGTTCGACGTCACCTCCGCGGTGCGTACGGGCGACAACGTCATCGCCGTACGGGTGCATCAGTGGTCGGCGGCCAGTTACGTCGAGGACCAGGACCAGTGGTGGCTGCCGGGCATCTTCCGCGATGTCACGCTCACCGCCCGGCCCCTCGGAGGCATCGAGGACGTCTGGCTGCGGACCGGCTACGCACAGGGCTCGGAGCAGGGCTGCCAGCAGGGCGCGGGGCTGGTCGAGGCGGAGATCACCGCCGACGCCGCAGCGTTCCCGGTCACCCTGCGCGTCCCCGAACTCGGCGTCGAGCGTGTCTGGGCCTCGCCGGGCGACGTGGCGCCGTTCGACGTCCCTGGCGTGGAGCCCTGGTCGGCCGAGGTGCCCCGCCTGTACGACGCCACCGTGTCCTCGGCCGCGGAGAGCGTCGCGCTGCGGGTGGGTTTCCGTACGGTCGAGATACGCGGCGACCAGTTCCTGGTCAACGGCAGCCGGGTCGTCTTCCACGGGGTGAACCGGCACGAGGCGCATCCCGAGCGTGGCCGTGTCTTCGACGAGGAGCACGCCCGCGAGGACCTGGCCCGTATGAAGCGGTTCAACGTCAACGCCATCCGCACCAGCCACTACCCGCCGCATCCCCGGCTCCTCGACCTCGCCGACGAACTCGGCTTCTGGGTGGTCCTGGAATGCGATCTGGAGACGCACGGCTTCGAGAAGCTCGACTGGGTGGGCAACCCGAGCGACGACCCGGCGTGGCGCGAGGCCTACCTGGACCGCATCCGGCGCACCGTCGAACGGGACAAGAACCACCCGAGCATCGTGATCTGGTCGCTCGGCAACGAGGCGGGCACCGGCGGCAACCTGGCCGCCATGTCGTCATGGGTCCACGCCCGCGACCCGGAACGCCCGGTGCATTACGAGGGCGACTACACCGGCGAGTACACGGACCTCTACTCGCGCATGTACGCGTCGGTGCCGGAGACCGAGCAGATCGGCAGCGACGACGCACGCTCCACGCTGCTGAACTGCACGCCCGCGCAGAGCGCCCGGCAGCGTACGAAGCCGTTCCTGCTGTGCGAGTACGCGCACGCGATGGGCAACGGGCCGGGCGCGTTCGACCAGTACGAAGCACTCGTACGGCGGTATCCGCGGCTGCACGGCGGCTTCGTGTGGGAGTGGCGCGACCACGGCATCCTCACGACGGCCCCGGACGGGGCGCCGTACCACGCGTACGGCGGTGACTTCGGAGAGGTCGTGCACGACGGCAACTTCGTGATGGACGGCATGCTGTTGACCGACGACGTCCCCACGCCCAGCCTCCATGAGTTCAAGGCGGTCGTTGCGCCGGTCGAATTCACTTTCCAGAGTGGCGGTGACAGCGCCGACGGATCCGGTCACGGGGAGGTCGGGGTCACGAACCTGCGGCACACCGCCGACACGTCCGACCTGCGCTTCCGCTGGCGTGTCGAGCACGACGGCACCCCGGTGGCCTCCGGCGAGTTGAAAGTCCCCGCCGTCGCCGCGGGCGGGTCGGGGCGGGTGCCGCTTCCCGCGGTCGCCGTCGCCCACGACGCGGAGACATGGCTGACGATCGACGCTGTCCTGGCGGCGCCGACCGCCTGGGCACCCGCGGACCATGTGCTCGCGACGGCCCAACTGGACTGCTCGGCACCCCGTCGCGTGCCCGCTGTCAGGTCGCGGGCCGCGTGGCGGCCGGGCGACGGAGACCTCTCGCTCGGGATCGCCGAGTTCACCGGTGGCTCTCTGACGCGCCTTGCCGGGCGCGAGGTCGGCGGGCCGCGGCTGGAACTGTTCCGTGCGCCGACCGACAACGACGAGAGCCCGTCCGACGGGGTCGAGGAGAGCGACGCCGGCATCGCCGGGGTGTCCAACGCCGAGCTGTGGCGTCGTGACGGTCTCGACCGGCTCACGACACGGCGTGTCTCCGTGGAGCAGACCTCGGACGCCCTGCGCACCGTCGACAAGGTCTCCTCGGCGAACTCCGCGTCCTGGGTGACGGTGGAGTCCGTGTGGTCGGTCGAGGACGGTGCCCTGGAACTGCGCGTGGAGATCGAGCCCTCGCGTGGCTGGCGGACGGTGTGGCCGCGGATCGGGCTCCGCTTCGATCTGCCCGACGGCACGGCTGCCGTGGACGGGGCGGACTGGTTCGGTCTGGGGCCGCTGGAGTCGTACCCCGACAGTCTCCGCGCGGCCCGCACGGGCAGATTCTCCGCCACGATCGACGACCTCTCGGTCGAGTACGCGCGCCCGCAGGAGACCGGTCACCGTTCCGGACTGCGTCGGCTCACACTGGCGAGCGGCGACAGCGAGGTGCTGCGTGTCGAGGCTCTTCCCGACACACGCGGGCGTCGCCCCGGATTCACGCTCAGCCGTCACACCCCCCAGGAGATCGCCCTCGCACGTCACCCCTTCGAGCTCGGTGGCTCCACGACGAGTCACCTGATCATCGACGCGGCCCAGCACGGGCTCGGCTCGCGCTCGTGCGGACCGGACGTGTGGCCCGAGTTCGCGCTCCGCCCCGAAGCGCGCACGATCAGGCTGCGTCTGTCGGCGACGGACTGAGGCTCCGCAGCGGCCCACCGTCACATGGTGGGCCGCTGCGCGGTTCGGCTCGTGCGGAGTGCGCCGAAGGCCGCGGCGAGCCGGTCGTGGAGGAGCGCCGCGGAAGGGTGGGGGTCACGTCGTGGTGTGACCGTGTAGAGGCCGCGGGTCGGCGGGTCGACGAGGGACACGGTGGTGACGTCGGTCCGCAGCGCACCCGTCAGTACCCCGGGGATCAGCGCGATGGCGTGGCCGGTCGCGACCAGGGCCAGTTTCCCGGGCAGATCGGCCGCGTTGAGGTCGATGCGGGCGGCGACCCCGGCGCGGGCGGCGTGCTGGCGCAGCAGCGCCGCCGAGCCGTCGTTGTCCTCGGCCCAGGTCTCATCGGCCAGTGCCTCTATGCGCACCGGACCGGCTCCGGCCTGCGCATGGCCGACAGGCAGGACGACGACCATGTCGTCGAGACCGAGGAAGCGACGGTCGACGCGCGGGTCATGGGGCAGTCCGGGCGGCGCGTCGGTGACGACGGCGACGTCGAGGTCGCCGGTGATCACGCGGTGGTGCAGTTGCGCGCTCAGGCCGGGCCGCAGGCTCCACCGCACGGGTCCGGCCACTTCCAGCAGGCTCCGGATCGCCTCGGGGACGAGCCCTGCCGCCAGGGACGGCGGCGCGCCGATCGCCAGCAGCCGGTCTGCGACCCCGTCACGCACGTCCCGTACGGCGCGGACGGCACGGTCCGCCTCGTTGAGGGTGGCCAGGGCGTGGCCCCGGAACACCTCACCGGCGGGCGTCGGACGCACGCCCCGCGCATGACGCTCGATCAGGGACACGCCGAGCTGCCGCTCAAGGCCGGCGATCTGCCGGGAGACGGCCGACTGCGTGTGGTGAAGCTCGCCGGCGGCCGCCGACAGCGACCCGAGCCGACACACCGTCACGAAGGTCCGCCACACCGTCAGATCCATGGGACCAGTATGACCAGGTGGTATGCGGCTGTCGCAGGGCAGACCTGCTGGATCTGCGCTTGTCGCAGGCCACGAGGTGCAGCACGGTGACAGGCATGACCGCACAGCACACGATCGCCGTCCTCGGCCTGGGACGCATGGGCGAAGCCGTCGCGACACGACTCGCCGCACAGGGCCGGCAGGTCCTCGGCTGGACACGCTCGGGGCGCACGTCGGGCTCCTTCGACACGACGGGCGATCCGCACGAGGCCGTGGCGAAGGCCGATCTCGTACTTCTCGCACTGTTCGACGGCCCGGCCTGCCGACAGGTCCTCGACACGGTCCAGGACTCCTTGCGGGCCGACACGGTGGTGGTGAACCTCGGCACCATCGCTCCGGCGGAGGCCTCCGAGCTGGCCCGCCGTCTCGGCGCCTCCTACATCCACGCGCCCGTACTCGGCTCCGTGCCCGCGGTCGCCGCGGGTGCCCTGCAGCTCCTCACCGCCGCCGCCCCGGACACGCTCGATCGGGCCCGGCCGGTTCTGGAGGCGCTGGGCACCGTACGACGTGTCGGCGACGCCTCCACCGCCGCCGCACTGAAGTTGATCGCCAACAGCAGCCTGGCCGGGGCCGTCCTCGCACTGCGCGACGCACTGCACCAGGCGGACGCCCTCGGCCTCTCCCGTACCCAGGCCCTGGACGTCCTCGAACTCGGCCACCTCGGCGGGCTCGTGGCCCGCAAACGCTCCTTCCTCGGCAGCGAGCCGGCAGCCGACACGGCCTCGGGTACGGCCTCGGCTTCCGGCACGACCACGGCCTCAGCCGTCGGCAGGGCCGACTTCACGATCGAGGCGCTGGCCAAGGACATGGATCTGCTGGCGGCCGCCTCGGGCACCCCGCTGCGCTGTATGTCCGGCCTGGCCGACACTCCCGGCGGCCCGGAGGCCGACATCGCCGTCGCCGCCACGGCCCCGGCGGTGGCGGACTCCGTGCTCGCCCCGCTCCGCGCCTACATATGTGGACACGCCACCGGCGACCCCGGCCACTTCCGCGCCGCGTTCCTCCCCAGCGCCCACATCGAGGGCGTACGGGACGGTGTGTTCGTCTCATGGCCGCTGGACGAGTACTGCGCGCTCTTCGACGGCCGGCTGGCGCCCGACGAACCGGCCCGCTCCCGTCGCATCGACACCGTCGACGTCCACGGCACCGTCGCGACCGCGACGATGACGCTCCGGCACGGCCCGGACACCTTCACCGACGTGTTCCTGCTGGTCCGCGTCGACGACCGGTGGCGCATCGCCAACAAGGCCTACCACCGGCATTCTTGAGCGGCCGGACCCCGGTGCCTCAGCCCGTTATCGAGTCCAGTTGCTCGGCCGCGGGCCGCAGCGCCCACAGGTCTCCGCCCGGCGGCTCCTCCAGCAGAGGC
>NZ_JBHXTO010000018.1:0-108891 GCF_042677425.1 Streptomyces sp. NPDC127119
TCGCGCAGTTCCCCGCGCCCCTCAAAAACGGGGCTGCGCCCCAGCTTTTGCCCCTCAAGGGGCGCGGGGAACGGCGCGGGCAACCCCCACCGCCCCGCAGCCAAGCACACCCCGGTGGCACCCCAAAGGGGCGCGGGGAACTGCGCGAACAACCCCCGCCGGCCCGCAGGCGGGAACACGCCCCCGCGCGGAGCGGGTCAGTGGCCCTCGATGGCCCACGCCCGGGCCCCCTTCGCGCGCACCCCGGGCGCCGTCGGGACCGTGGGCGCGGACAGCCAGTCCGCCACCGCCGCAGCGATCGGCTGTCCCGACTCGATCTGCACGAACCCGAACTGCCCGGACTGGTTGCACTCCAGGAACCACCACATCCCCTCGGCGTCCTCGGCGAAGTCGAACGCTCCGTAGGCCAGCCCGGCCTCCCGGAGGTAGGTGCGGACGCCCGCCGCGACGGACGACGGCGTGTCCACCGGCTGCCACAGGGCTTCCGAGGCCGCGAACCGGACGTCCACCTCGTCGGGGTCGGCGTCCGGCGCGACCGCCTTGCGCGCGGCGAACATCCGGTCGCCGACACAGGTCAGCCGGATGTCCGCCCGCTTGACCACCCGCCGTTGGAGCAGGGTGGGGCCGAAGGCGACGGCCGCGAAGTCGGTGTCGGGCGCGACCCGACTGGTGGGCACCGCCCTGGGCGGTTCCTGCGGATGCGCTCCCGACACGGGCTTGACCACGAGATCCGGGAACCGGTCGGCGAAGTCACGGGCCGCCTGCGGGAACGTCGTGATCAAAGTGGCGGGTACGGGCAGACCGCAGCGCTGCGCCAGGGACAGCTGCCAGGGCTTGTGACGGGCCCGGCGGGCCGCGTCGGGGTGGTTCATCCAGCGTGCGTCGGTGGAGCGCAGCATGCCGTAGAGCGCCTGCGCGGACTCCTCGGTCAGCCAGTCGGAGGGCTCCGCGGCATGGGAGGCGGCCGTACCGGGCCTGCGGATCCAGACGGACCGCAGACCGCCCATGCTGACGAGCCTGCCGCCGGCGGACAGATGCCCGCGAAAGGTGCCGCGCACGTACTCTCCGGACAGGGCCACCGGGCCGGGAAGGTCCGCGGGATCGAGGCGGACGACCGGGACAGCGCCCCTGTCGAGCTCCGCCACCACCATGTCCGCGGTCACATCCTGTTCGCACGTCAGGATCAGAACCGTCATCGTCGGGGGTCCGAAATCAGTCGTCGAAGTGGGTCTTTGAGCCCGCTGTGGAAGTCGTGGACCCCAACTCCCGCAACACGGCGTAGTCATGCGCGGCCAGCCGCCCGTCGGGAAACACATTCAATTGCAGTCTGGAGTCATAGGCATACGGAGCGCTGACCTCCAACTGCTGGGCCGGACGGGCGTAGTTGAGCGCGAACGGTCGCATCGGTTCTCCTTGCTCGGTGCAGATCCGACCAAGCGGATCGTGACGCTCCGGCGTCACGTTACCTGGCGGATCCACAGGGCTTCCACGGAGATATACGAATCGAACTGGCGAATGGTTGCCTCACGCTGCGTAGTCATCGGACGGGTACGGTCCGTGACGTGATCCAGCCGCGCCGATCGTCCGCGCACGGGACAGCCGTTCACCTCTGGAGACGCAGGTCCGAGCGTTACGGATCCGAGGTGGAGCCGCAGTTCAGCGCACTGACGCACACGTTCGCCCGCCGCGCGCCCCGCGCGCCGGTGTGATGTCCCGGGGCCGGTGGTACGTGGGCACACCGGTCCACGAGCCCTCGTACGGGCCCGGCCTCGGCCGAGAATTTCATTCGGAGGACACCCCCCACACAGCTACTCTCGTAGCGCTTCCCGATCTCCACGCTTCATCGCCGACCGCTTGCCGATATCCCTTTTCCGCCGCTTTCAGACCGTCAACCGGAGGCAGACATGGACCAGTTGCAGCAAGAAGTGGATCCTTCGGAGGTCGGTCTGGACCCGGCGGCCCTGGACCGTCTCGACCGGTTCTTCGCCCGTCGCGTGAACGACGGCCTCCTTCCCGGGTACCTCGTTTCCGTGAGTCGTCACGGACGTGTCGCACATCTCACGTCGTACGGTCTGCGCGACCGTGAGGCCGGCCTCCCCGTCACCACGGACACGGTGTGGCGGCTCTACTCGATGACCAAGCCGGTGGCGTCCGTCGCCGCGCTGATGCTCCACGAGGAGGGCCTGCTCGGCCTCGACGATCCCGTCTCCCGCCATCTGCCGGCCTTCGCGGACCTCCGGGTCTACGAGAGCGGCGCGGGCGACGACCTCAGGACCCGCCCGGCCGACGGCCCGCTCCTGGTCAGGCATCTGCTGACCCACACCGCGGGCCTGACCATCGGCGCCTACCGCACCCATCCCGTGGACGCCCTCTACCGGGCCGCGGGGGTCGATATCCAGGCGCCGGACGGCGCGGATCTCGCCGAGGCGTGCGAGGTGTACGCGCGCCTGCCCCTGCAGTTCGAGCCGGGGACCCAGTGGAACTACTCGGTCGCGACCAATGTGGTGGGCCGCCTCATCGAGGTGGTGACGGGTCGTCCGCTGGACGCGTTCCTCGCCGAACGGATCTTCGCGCCCCTGGGCATGACCGACACGGGCTTCTGGGTCTCAGGGGAGCGGGCCGACCGGCTGGCGGTCCTCTACGAGGAGGACGCGCAGGACAAGGACGGCGGGATCGTCCCCGTCCCGGGCCCGCCGGTGCACGAGCGTCCGCGGCTGCTCTCGTGCGGCGGCGGACTGGTGGGAACGGCCGGCGACTACCACCGCTTCATGGAGTTCCTCCGCCGGCGCGGCGAACTCGACGGCGTACGGCTCCTCTCCCCCGACACCGTGGACACCATGGCGACGAACCATCTCCCCGCCGACCTGCACGCCTTCGGCAGCAAACCCATCCACGGGCAGCCGGGCAACGCGGGCCTCGGCTTCGGCCTCGGCGTCTCGGTCGTGGTGGACGCGGACCGCACACCGTCCCCGGAGAGCGAGGGCTCGTACGGCTGGAGCGGCGCGGGCGGCACGACCTTCTGGGTCGACCCCCGCAACGACCTGACCGTGCAGTTCATGACACAGGTGCGACCCGCGGGAATGCTGTCCTTCCACGAACTGAAGACTTTCGTGCACGAGGCCCTCGGGGGCTGAGCGTCCGTGCCCCTTCTCCGTGCCCCGGCCTCGCGTGCAAGGTTTCTGCAAGCGTCCGGCAAGGACACCGTCCGGCCGGGCGGGCAGGACGTCCCCGACGAAATCGGCTGTACGACACGGGGGATGTCATGTCGGCATTCAGTACGTCCACGGGGGCCGGAAGGCCCCCGGTCCGTCAGTGGCTGACACTGACCGGACGCAAGACCGTCCTGGTGGTCGCGCACACCGTGACCTACGGAAAGCGGCTCCTCGACGTGGTCTCGTTACTGGAGTCGGACCTGCGGGTCCAGGTGGTGTTCACGGTCCCACCGCACGAACTGGGCGACGGGGCTGCCAGGTTCCTGCGGCAGTCGGGAAGCGTGGTGCTGCCGTGGGAGGAGGCAGTACGCATCGACTTCGACCTTGCCCTCGCGGCCGGGCCGCGTGCCATGGAGGAGGTGCGCGCCCAGGTGGTGCTCCTGCCGCACGGGGCGAATTTCCTCAAGCGTCTCGTCGGGGCCACGGACTCCCGAACGGCGGACTCTCAAGTGCTCGGCCTCAGACGGGAGGACGTGCTGCTCGGCGGGAGACCCCCGGCCGCAGTGGTCCTCGCACACGAGAACGACCTCAGTGAACTGGCCCGGACCTGCCCGGAGGCGCTCGGGGTGGCCCGGGTGGTGGGCGATCCCGTACGCGACCGCATCGTGGCCGCTCTCCCCGGACGGGACGTCTACCGCCGAGCCCTGGGACTCGACAACGAACGGGAACTCGTCGCCGTGACCTCGACCTGGGGACCCGGCTCGGCCTTCGCCCGATTCGAGTCACTGCTTCCCCGGCTGACGGACCAGATGCGCAACAGCACGCGGCGGCTCGCCGTGCTCGTCCATCCCAATGTGTGGTCGGGGCACGGCTCCCGGCAGGTTCGGGCCTGGCTGGCCTCCTGGACAGAACGGGGCATGGGCGTCGTACCGCCGGACATGGACTGGCGGTCGGTACTGTGTGCAGCGGACCTGATCATCGGCGACCACGGCTCGGTGACGCTGTACGGGACCCTGACCCGGGCACCCATTCTCCTCGCGGCGGCCCCGGACGAGGAGATCAACCCGGCCTCACCCGCCGCAGAACTGGCGATGCTGGCCCCTGCCCTCTCGCCGTTCCACCCGCTGTCCGAACAGTTCGCGTACGCCACCGCCGAGTACCACAGACCGGCGTACGAGGCCGTCGCCGCGCGGATCACCTCCGAGCCGGGGCGGTTCAACCGGAACATGCGGGCGCTGCTCTACCGGCTGCTCGGTCTGGGGCAGCCGGCGCACGATCCGGTGATCCCGCTCCTCCCCGTGCCGGATCGGCGCCAGATCTGGTCCGGCACCGGGGTGGAGGTACCGGCATGAAGGCCGTACGGCCCGGTCACCTCTGGTCCCCGGACTGCCTGGCCGCCGATGTAGACCGGGCCGGGAGCCGCAAGGATCTCGCGGACGTACTCCGGGGCCACCGGCCGAGGCGCGATGTCAGGGACGCGTCGGAGGAGGCCGCGGAGCTGTTGGCCGCGTATCCGGGGTGTGCGCTGGTCCTGCTTCCGCTCGTCGACGGTGACTGGGTGGTCGCCGGGAGGCGAGGCGCCCCTTCACCGAACGGGACCGGCCGACCGCGGTGTTCACCCGGGCGGCAGGCCCGCGAGGCGTTCCCTGAGCCGGCGGGCGTCCTCGACAGCGATCGGCGCGCACAGGCCGAGGGAACGCCGGTAGTGGTCGCGGGCGACATCAGTACGGCCGCCGTCCTGTGCTGTCTGTCCGAGCATCTCCAGGGTGCGGGCCTGCCAGTGGACCGATCCGGAGCGCTCGAACGTCTCTAGCGCGTCGAGCAATTGGGCCGTACCGGTCTCGTACTCCCCGGCACGGGCGCGTGCACGGCCCAGGAAGGCCAGCGCACGCGCGGTGTCGTGCGGGTCCGGTACGGCCGCGAGCGTGGTGTGGGCGTGTTCGAAGTGCCGTACGGCGAGTTGGGGTTCGCCCTCGGCGAGCGCGATCTCGCCGAGCACGATCCGGGCCAGACCGATCCCGCGCGTGTAACCCGTCGCCTCCCACAGGGCGATGGCCCGGTCGAGATACGGGACCGCCTCCGAGGGCCGCCCCGCCTCATAGTGGGCGGCGCCGATACCGAGGAGCGCCTGGCCCTCGTCCCTGTGGTCGCCGGCCGACCGTGCGGCCTCACATGATGCGCCGTACCAGACGATCGCCTCGTCGGTGCGTCGGGCGGCGCTCAGCCCGATGGCACCGGAGTTGAGCATCTGGCGTTCTGCTGCCGCATGGCCGACGAGCCGGGCGGCGGCGAGCCCTCGCTCGTGCGCCTCGATCCACAGGTCGTAGTAACGCAGTTTGAGGAACAACGGCCACATGGCGTCGGCACATTGCCAGACGAGGGTGTGCCAGCCGTACGCGCCCGCCGTGCGCAACACGGTCATGAGGTTCACCCGGTGCCGGTCCAGCCAGCGCAGTGCGCCGCTCTCGTCAGTGAACGGCGGCTCCAGGTACGGCTGATGGACGTGGTCCCGGTCCAGGGTGAACTGGGCGGGAGTGATCAGCTTCTCGGCCTCCGTGGCCGTGGCGAGATACCAGTCGGCCACCCGGCGCACCGCGTCGAGCGCCTCGTCCTCGGTACCGCGCTGCCGGGCGTGCAGCCGGACCAGGTCGTGGAACGTGTAGGTGTCCTCCCCTGGTTCCTGCAGCAGATTGGCCTCGATGAGGACGTCGAGGAGTTCGTCCGCCTCCTGGAACGTGTGTCCGCCGGCCGCTGCGGCGACGGCTCCGTCCAGTTCAGGCAGGGGCAGGTGCCCGAGTCGACGGTAGAGCCGAGCCGCCGGGGCCGACAGCCCTTCGTAGGAATCGTCGAGCGCTCCGCGCACCGCTGTCTCTCCGTCCACCCTGAGCACGGCCAGTCGGTCTGCGGGCCGTGCCAGCGCGTCGGCCAGGGCACGCAGGGGCTGCCGGGGGCGCGCGGCCAGCCGGGCCGAGGCCACACAGACGGCCAAGGGCAGTCCGGCGCACAGGGCCACCACGCGGCGGGCGGCGGCCGGGTCGTCGTCCACCCGGTCCCTGCCGATGGCCCGGGTCAGCAGCGCCTCCGCGGCAGGCGGCGGCAGGACGTCGAGCGAGTGGAAGACCGCCCCGTCCATACGCAGTCCGGTCAGCCGGCGGCGGCTGGTGACCACTACGAGGCTGTGCTCCGAACCCGGCAGCAGGGGGCGCGCCTGTGCCGCGGTGCAGACGTTGTCGAGCATGACGACCAGTCGCAGGCCGGAGGTGAGCGAGCGCCACAGCGCGGTCTGTTCGTCGAGGTCGGCTGGTACCGGACCGGGATACAGGGAACGCAGGAAACGGCCGAGGATCTCGCTCGGCGACGCCGCGTCCTCAAGGGTGTGGCCTCGCAAATCCGCGTAGAAGTGGCCATCGGGAAAGTCGGTGTCGTCGGAGGCGCGGAGCCATCTGGTCACCAGTGAGGTCTTGCCCACCCCGGCGGCACCCGTCACCACGAGCAGGCCGGCACTGTTCGCGGACAACTCCCGTAGGGACGCCAGATCGCTCTCACGGTCGGTGAAGTGCGGTGGTACAGGCAGCAGTTGACGGGGAACAGGGACGCCGGGCGACGGCTGGTACACATGGACACCGCCGTGCACCTCTCCTGCCTGGACGGAAACCCCCGTCAGTCGCGCCGCGCCGCCGATGCGGTTACTGACGCTCCTGCGGCTGCTGTCGCCGTGACCGGTCATGCGAGCCCCCGTGGTCGAATCCGAGCTCACACACGGCACGGGTGTGTGCCGTTCGCAGGGATCGAAGGATGCTCTACCCGCCCCGGACACCCGATAAGGACCTGATAAGGACCTGATAAGGACAAGGATTCGGACGAGAGTTGGATACGCCTGGTGTGCCCGATGCCCCGGTGTCATTCTGTGCAGTCCCATAGTTCAATCCCGAAGTTCAGTCACACAGCTCAGTCCCATAGTTCAATACCGGGTGCCGGCGAGAGGAAACGCTGGTGGAGATCCATGTGCTCGGGCCCGTCGGCCTCGTCCTCCAGGAGCGCCGGATCGGTCTCGGCTCCGACAAGGCTCGGCTCGCCCTGGCCGCTTTGGCACTTGAGGTCGGTCGTCCCGTCCCGCTGGACACGCTGGTCGACCGTCTGTGGGACACCCCGCCGTCCAGGGCCCGGGAGAACGTGCACACGTACATCTCCAGGATCCGGCGGACGATCCGCACGGCGGCGTCCACCGCGCCAGAGCTGTCGGCCCCTTCCATCGACCACCGCACTCACACGTACACCCTGGTCGCCGACCCTGACGCGGTCGACTGGCACAGGTACCGGCGCCTCGCCGAACGGGCCGGGGTGGTCTCGGCCGAGGGCGACGACGTACGAGCCGCAGAGCTGATGCGGGAGGCCGAATGCCTGTGGGAGGAGCCGCTCGCGGGGCTACCCGGGCTGTGGCCCGAACGCGTCCGCACGAGTCTGGCCGAGCGTCGGCGAGGGATCGTCGCCACGCGGATCGCCGTGGAACTGCGGCTGGGCCGGTTCACGGAGATGGCGGGCGAGCTGTCGTCCCTCGTGGAGCAGTACCCGTCGGACGAGACGCTGGCGGGCCAGTTGATGACCGCGCACTACGGCAGCGGCCGGCACGCGGAGGCGCTTCTCCTCTACCAGCGGGTCCGCAGGATCCTGAGCGTCGGCTTCGGCACCGATCCGGGTGAGGAACTCGTCCGGATCCACCAGCACATCCTCGGCAGAGCGCCGGTACGGGTACTCACCGGACAGACCGCCCCCGCGTCGGCCGACCGCACGCCGGAGCCGCGCTCCGGCTTCCACCCGATGGCGGGACATCTCCCCCAGCAGACCGCGCTCATCGGACGCCACGAGGAGATGGGGCGGATCCGCGCAGCCATGGACACACCTTCGGAACACGGCTCGGTCGTCACGCTGGAGTCCATCTCCGGCATGGCGGGGGTCGGGAAGTCCGCGCTGGCCATGGGCGCGGCTCGCGAGTTGGGTGACCGCTTCGCGGACCATCTGTATCTCAATCTCAGGGCCCACACCTCGGGGCAGGATCCGCTCGAACCGGCCGACGCGCTCGCCACACTGTTACGCATGCTCGACGTGCCCCCGCAGTCCATTCCCACGGATGTCGACGAACGGGCCGCTCTCTGGCGCAAGGCACTGGGACACCGGCGAGCTCTGATCATTCTCGACGACGCAGCAGGGCCCGAGCAGGTCCGGCCACTCCTGCCGGGCGCGGGCGAGTGCTTCACTCTCGTCACGAGCCGTCGCAGGCTGGTCGGGCTGCCGGGCGGGCGGGCGCTGGCCCTGGACGTACTACCGGCGGGAGACGCGGTCGAATTGTTCCGTGAGTTCGCGGGGCTCCGATCCGCCGTCGACGACGGGGAGGATGCCGAGACCATCACCCAGATCGTGCGGCTCTGCGGATATCTGCCTCTCGCGATAGAGATCGCCGCCAACCGGCTGAGCGCACATCCTTCCTGGAACCTCGCCGTGCTGGGCGAACGGCTGTCGCGCTCCGACGGGCGCCTCGCCGAGATCCGCGACGGTTATTCGGAGATCACTCGCGCCTTCGAGGTGTCGTACCAGACGCTCACGGCCGAGGAACAGTCGACCTTTCGGCTGCTCAGCCTGCAGGTGGGGCCGGAGTTCGGCCTGTCCGCGGCAGCCGCGCTACTCGGACGTCCGGTCGCCGATACGGAACGGCTCCTGGAATCACTGATCCAGTGCCACCTATTACTGGAACCGGTTCCGAACCGTTTCCAGTTCCACGACCTCCTGGGCGAGTACGCACACCTGCTGTGCGCCGGCCAGGACCCGGAGGACCATCGCGAGGCCGCACGGCGACGGCTGGCGGGCCACTACCTGCGGACCGCCGACCACTGCGACCGTCTGCTGTATCCACGGCGCATCCGGCTGAGCGTGCGGGAGTTCACTGCCCACGTACCCGACTCGGTCCTCTTGGACCCCACGGCGTCCGTACGGGTCCACACCCCGGCGGACGCCTCGGAGGCCCTTGCCTGGTTCGTGGCCGAGCGGGTCAACCTCCTGGGCGTCGAGGAACACCTCAGGACGCAGGGCCCCCGGTCGCAGGCCGCCCTCCTCAGCCATGTCCTGGCGGGTTTCCTGGACAGCGAGTGCTATTGGACGGATTCCGTCCGGCTGCACGGCGCGGCGGCCGAGTTCTGGAGCGGGAACACGGGCGGAAGCGGAGGCGACGGCCCGGGCAGGGGCCGGCACGAGGCCGGGCTGTGCCGGGCTCTGCTCGACCTCGCGACCGCGTACATGGCGACCAGTCTGTACGCGCAGGCCGAGCAGGCGGCGACGGACGCCCTGCGGCTCGCCAGGGCCGTACACGACGCCGCCGCAGAGGCGGAGGCCTTGCGCGAACTGGGCATCCTGTACTGGCACATGAGCCAGTACGAGCGGGCGTTGGACTTCCACAAGGAGTCGCTGGCGCTGTGTGCGCGGACCGGCGATCAGTGGCGGCTCGCGCGCTGCCGGAACAACATCGCGATATGCCTTCTCTACTTCGGCGAGCACGACGTCTCCATGACGTACGTCCAGGACGCGATCAGCGGGTTCCGCGCGGCGGACGACCCTCGGATGCTGGCCAAAACCATGAACAACCTCGGGACCCTGCATCTCCACATGGGCGACCCGGATCTGGCACGCCAGACGCTGGAGCAGGCTCTCCGGATCGCGGAGCGCGCGGGCAACCGGTCGGACAGGGCGACCCTGCGGATCAATCTCGCGGAGATCCTCGCGTCGTCGGGCGATCCCCACACCGCGCTCACGATGTACCGCACCGCGTTACCGATCTTCCGCGAGCTGGCCGACCGGAAGAACGAGGCGATCACGCTCACGCGTCTCGGCGACGTCTACCACCACGTGTCCCAGACGGAACACGCCGTCACCCACCTCCAGCAGGCACTGGCGCTCTCCCGGAGCATCGGCGCGACGCTGGAGGAGATCCAGGCCGAACGCCTCCTCGGCAAATGCGAGTTCGCGCTCGGCCACGCGGATGACGCCGTGCGCCACCTTGAGTCGGCGCGTGAATCGGCACGACGGATCCACGCGCCCGAGGAGGAGGGTCTGGCGGAGGCGATCCTGGCGGAGATCCGCAAGAGCAACACCGATGATTGCGAAAGTAACGCATCAATCGGACACCCTGACCCTTGATCCACGATCTACGCGCATTGCAGTGAGCCCCGATTATGCCTACCGCAAGTAAGGTGGTAGGCATAGATCAACAGCCGCACCTAGCACTCAAGAGGCACTGTGATGCGCACACCCCTCACGACGGTCAAGAAGCCGCTCCTCGCCACCATAGTTGCTATTGCAACTGTTACTGGAGTGCTTCTCGTGATCGCAGGCACCGACTCCTGCATACCCACGAAGGCCGCCGCGAGCCAGTCCGAGGCCGCCTGACCCACCCCCAGGGGGCGGCACCCGCCGCCCCCGCCCTCAGTCGCCCAGCCGGAGCGTGAAGTCGATTCCCTCGCCCGCCAGTTGCGCGAGCCACTCCTCCGCGCGCTCCGGGGTCTCGGCCGCGCGGCTCAGGCCGGGCGGCAGGGTGCCTCGCAGGATCGCCCGCACGCCGACCGCCAGCGTCCGCGAGACGCATCGGGCCATCGCGCTCTCCTGCGCGTCGCCCTCCATGTCCAGGAGGTAGCGACCCGACCAGGAACGTCCCGAGCCGTCCCGTACGTCCAGGGTCACCGCGAGGACCACGCGGTCGCGGTCGGCGTCCGTGGTCGGGTGGCGGGCTGCCAGGTCGCGGGCCAGGTCGGTGATCAACCGGTCGTCTCCGCCGACGAGTTGGGTGAACACCGGCTGCCACGCCTCCAACCAGCCGGCGAGGCGCAACGTGCCGCGGACGAACGTCCGCGGCTTCCAGGCCGGCGGCAGCCCGTACTGGCCGACGAACGGGACGCTGTCGCGGTTCGGGTAGACCTCGAAGGACTCCCCGTCCACCTCATGGGCCCGGGTGGCCTCCCAGGGGCGCAGGGCTGTCGTCTCGGCGCCGGACTCGATGTAACGGGCGGGCGAGCGCAGGGCGTTGAGGACGCCCGCCGGGGCCCAGCTGAAGCGGTACCGGAAGTCGTTCGGGACGGCGGGGACGCCTCCGCAGTACGAGGTGAGGCTCACCTCGGCCGCGGTGTCCGCGCCGATCTCCGCGCGGGCCCGGTCGATGAGGCTGTGCGCGAAGAGGTGGTCGATGCCGGGGTCGAGGCCCGCCTCGGTGAGGACGGCGATCCCGGCCGCCGTCGCCGCCGGAACCTGGTCCAGTACCGCGTCGGAGACATAGCTGGAGCAGGCGAAGTGCGCGCGGCCCGCCACACAGGCGGCGAGCAGCCCCGTGTGCCCGGGGGCGGGCAGCATGGAGACCACCACGTCCCCGGGGGCCAGTTCGGCGGTGAGGGCCTCCAGGGTGTACGCGCGGGGCTCGGCGCGACCGGCGAGGCCGAGCGCAGCCAGGGCCTGTCCGGCCCGCTCCTCGGTGCGGTGCCACAGCCGTACGCGGTCGGCCGTCTCGCACAGCGCGCCGAGCCCGCTGCCGGTGGACAGGCCTGCACCGATCCAGTGGACGGTCCCGGAGGGCGGCACGAGGGCGGGATCGGTCATGGGGCCGGGGTCGGGTATGGGTCCGGGGCCGGGGTCGGGGTCGGGGTCGGGTGCGGTGGTCTCAGGCATCGCCCAACCCTTCGTCGTGTGCGCCGAGTTCGCGGCACGCCTCCGTGAACCGGTCCAGGCAGCGGCCCCACTCCCCGCCCACCCCGAACCCCCGCAGCAGAGGTGTCAGCGCCGCCGAGAAGTCCGTGCTCGCCTCCTCGGGCAGCAGCGACGGCAGATTGTCGATGGCGATGAGGTCGAGGGCGGGCCGTTCGTGCAGCCGCCGTACGGGGGCCGCCCAGTCGGTGACCGTGTCGTAGACCGGCAGGACGTTGTACGGGGAGCCGACGTCGCAGGTCACGTCGCACACCGTGCGCAGACCGCGGTCCGGCTCGGCCAGGTCCTTGTCGGTGAGGAACGGTGTGGAGGGGCCGGTGGTGAGCACCGTGTTCACCATCAACTCGTGGGCCAGCAGCGCCGGTCGGTCCAGGGCGCGGGTCTCGGGGAGGTCCCAGCAGGTGGGTTCGAGGCCCGCCTCGGCGAGCGCCGCCCGTGCCCCGCGTCCGGAACGGCCCAGCGCGCCGATCACCAGCGAGGCGAACCGTTCGTCGCCGGGGGCCGGGTGGAGTCCGTCGTCCAGTTCCTTCTTCGACAGGGGCCGCAGCGGAGCCGTCAGCCTGCCCCGGTGGTGCAGGACCGCGAGGGCGGCACCCACATAGCCCGCCCAGTAGCCGAACGCGGCGAGTCTGCGCCCGTCCTCGTCCACCAGGTACTCCAGGTCGAACAGGGTCCCGCCGCCCGCGGCGAAGCGGCGCAGCAGTGCCCCGGCGCCGGGCTGTGCCTTGTACGCGTGCCCGAAGAAGATGTGCCGGTGCCGCAACGCCGCTGCCTCGCCGGGGGACTCCCCGGTCCCGTCGGGTGCGTCCGGCAGTTCCTTGAGTCCGACGATCACCGCGTCCGCCGGTGCCCCGGTCCAGGAGCCCGCCCCGACGACCCGGCAGCCGGCCGCCTCGTACGCCGCGGCGGGGAAGACACGCTGCGGGGACTCCTCGACGGTGAGTGTCACGCCCGCCTCGACGAGCCGGCGGGCGTCGGACGGCACGACCGGGGTGCGCCGCTCGGTCGTACGGGTCTCGTGGCGCAGCCACAGGTGGAGCTCGGTCATACGAGGTTGACCTCCGGTCTCGGGGCGTCGGCGGCGAACCGGTCGGCACGCAGCGGGGTGATGTCGACGAACGGATCCTGCCCCAGGTAGAGATCGCGGACCACCTCTCCGACGGCGGGTCCCTGGAGGAATCCGTGTCCGGAGAATCCGGTCGCGTACAGGAAGCGGGAGATCTGGGCGGCCTCGCCGATCAGGGCGTTGTGGTCCGGGGTGATCTCGTACAGGCCCGCCCAGCCGCCCGTCCTCCGTACGTCGAGCAGGGTGGGGGCGCGGCGCTCCATGGCCTCGTAGAGGCGGGGGATCCAGCGGTCGTGCGTCTCGGTGGCGAAGCCGGGTCGCTCGTCGGGGTCGGACATGCCGACGAGGAGGCCGGGGCCCTCGGTGTGGAAGTACAGGCTGCTGGTGAAGTCGATGGTCATGGGGAGGCCGGGCGGGAGGTCCGGGATCGGTTCGGTGACGGCTATCTGACGGCGCAGCGGTTCCACCGGCAGGTCGGCGCCGGCCATCGCGCCGACGGCCCGGGACCAGGCGCCGGCCGCGCAGACGACGGTGGACGTGGCGATGCGGCCCTGTCGGGTGACGACGGCCGTGATGTCGTCGCCGCGCTTCTCGATGCCGGTGACCTCGCAGTGCCGGACGATCGTCGCGCCGTGGCGGCGGGCGGCGGCCGCGTATCCGTGCACGACGGCCTCGGGTGTGCAGTGGCCGTCGTCCGGGGAGAAGGCGGCGGCCAGCAGGCCGTCGGTGGTGATGAGCGGGGCGAGGCGGCGGGCCTCGGCCGGGTCGGTCATCCGGCTGGGGACGCCGAGAGCGTTCTGCAGCCGGACCCCGGCCTCGAACGCCTCGACCTCCCCGGGTGTCGACAGCAGGAAGAGGTAGCCGACGCGGTGCAGTCCGATGTCGTGGCCCGTCTCCTCCTCGAACCGGGCGAACGCCTCCAGGCTGCGGGCGCCGAGCTGGATGTTGAGCTCGTCGGAGAACTGCGCGCGGACGCCTCCGGCGGCGCGCGCGGTGGATCCGGAGGCCAGTTCGTCGCGCTCGACCAGCAGCACGTCGGGCACACCGGCGCGCGCCAGGTGACAGGCGATGCTCGTCCCCATCACCCCGCCCCCGATGACGACGACTTCCGCGCGCCCCGGCAGGGCGGTCACGGGCGGACCGTTCTGAGGTCTGAGGTCATCCCCCATCCCTTCCCCTGTCCGCGCCGGTGTCACCACATCCGGCGCGGCGGGCGGACGGTCCGCGGGGGCGGCCGGGCGGGTCAGACCCGGTGGCCCACCACCGCGTCCAGGTGCGGCAGGTCGTGGTCGAGGCGCTCGCGCTTGGTGCGCAGGTAGGTGATGTTGTCGTCGCAGGGCGGGATCAGCAGGGGCACCTGGGCGTCGACCCGGATGCCGTTGCGGACCAACGCCTCCCGCTTGCGCGGGTTGTTGGACATCAGCCGTACCGAGCGGACACCGAGGTCGTGCAGGATGTCCGCGCCCACGCCGTAGTCACGGGCGTCCACGGGCAGGCCGAGCGCGAGGTTCGCCTCCACGGTGTCGAGGCCCTCCGACTGGAGCTTCATCGCCTGGAGCTTGGCCAGCAGACCGATACCGCGGCCCTCGTGCCCCCGGAGGTAGATCAGGACTCCGCGGCCCTCCGCGGCGATCTCCCGCAGGGCGGTGGTGAGTTGCGGGCCGCACTCGCAGTGCCGGGACCCGAACGCGTCACCGGTCAGGCACTCGGAGTGCAGCCGGGTGAGTATTCCATCACCCCGGGCGCCCCGTATGTCGCCGTACACCAGGGCCACTTGTTCGTCTCCGCGAGTACGGTCCAGGTAGCCGACGGCCTCGAAATCGCCGTACACCGTGGGCAGCGGAGAACTTACGACCCGCTCGACGCCTGCGGACTGGGATTTCCCGGCGAGTACGCCATCTATTTCTGTCATGATTCTGGTTCCTAAGCAGAGACGAAAGGTCGCGAGAACATGGTCAATTCGGGCGGTTCGGAAATACGGCTCACGGCGTCAGGGCCATTGCCGACGGACACCACGGAGGATGTGCGTACGCGAGGCGCCGGTGTCGCACGGCAGGTCGCCGTGCTCCCCGTCGGCAGCTTCGAGCAGCACGGCCGGTATCTTCCGCTGTCGACCGACACGCTCGTGGCGTGCGCGATCGCCCGGGAGGTCGCTGCCGCATTCCCCGTTCATCTCCTTCCTCCGGTGACGATCTCCTGCTCCCACGAACACGCGGCCTGGCCGGGAACGGTGAGCATTTCCTCCGTGACACTCCATGCGGTGGTGCGGGACATAGCCGATTCGCTGCGTCGGTCGGGCGTGGACACACTCGTAGTGATCAACGGTCATGGCGGCAATTACGTGTTGGGCAATGTCGTTCAGGAATCCTCCGCGGCCGGTGCTCGAATGGCTCTGTTCCCGGCGGCCGAGGACTGGGAAACAGCGCGGGAGGCGGCCGGGGTGGAGACCTCGTTGCTCACCGATATGCATGCGGGGGAAATCGAGACCTCCATTCTGCTGCACACCGATCCCGAATACCTCAGGCCTGGTTACGAGACCTCCGACTTCGTCGCCGACGACCGTCGGCATCTGCTCTCCCTCGGCATGTCGGCCTATACCAAGTCCGGTGTCATCGGCCGCCCTTCGAGGGCGTCCGCCGAGAAGGGGAAGGAACTTCTCGCTTCGCTCGCCGACTCCTTCGGAGCGTACTTCTCGCTACTGACATCCGACTCCGACGTACCGCTGGTGCCGCTCGCACCGCGGGTACCGCCGGCCGTCGATCCGCACTGAGCGTCCCCGTTCCCCTCGGCGCGGACCGGCAGCGGTTCTCCCGGTGAATGCGGCCGCGCGTCCGGGGCCGCGCCGGGCGCCGCCCCGCCGCTCTCCCGCGGGCCGCGCAGTCCCACGTACCAGCGCCCCACCAGGACGGCGACGCCGGGCAGGCTCGCGGCGAAGCTGAGGACGCCGTAGACGACGGCGACGGTCAGGCCCTGGGTCGCGCCCAGGCCCGCGGCGCCGAACGCCCAGGCGGTGACACCCTCCCGCGGCCCCCAGCCGCCGACGTTCAGCGGCAGTCCCATGGCGATCAGGGCGAGCAGCGCCAGGGGCACCAACTCGGCGGCGGACGCGTCCGATCCGGCCGCCCGGGCCGCGAGCAGGAACATCAAGACGTGTCCCGCGAGGACCACGACGGACGAGATCACCACGCCCGGCCAGCTCCCGCGCGCCAGCAGCGCCCCGCGGGCCTCGGTCAGCGCGCCCCGTACGGCCCGGTAGCGGCGGGAGGTGCGCGGCGCCCTGCCCCTGCCGCGGACGGCGCCGACGGTGACGACCCCGCACACCGAGACGACGGCCAGCAGCGCGACGAGGTGCCGGGTCTCGGACAGGACGGGCGAGGGCTGGGTGAGCAGGACGGCCATGCCGACCGCGGCCAGGACGGCCTGTCCCGCGACCCGTTCGAGGACGACCGCGCGCACTCCGCGCCCGACGTCCCCGGCGCTCTGCCCGTGCCGTACCGCCCGGTGCACGTCCCCGAGGACGCCGCCGGGCAGCGCCGCGTTGAGGAACAGCGCGCGGTAGTAGTCGGCGACGGCCGCGCCCAGCGGCAGTTCGAGGCGCATGCCCCGGGCCACCACGCACCAGCGCCAGGCGCTGAACACCGTGGTGAGCAGGCCGATGCCGAGCGCCGCGAGGAGGGTGACCCCGTCGATGCGGCGCAGGCCGTCCAGGAAGACTCCGGTGCCCAGCCGCCAGGTCAGCACCGTGAGGATGACGACGCCGGCGATCGTGCCGAAGTGGGTGCGCAGGAACCGGACGCCGGAGCGGGCGGTGCCCGTCCGGCCGCCGCGCGGACGCCCGGCGGCTTCGCCGGGGTCCGCGTCGGCGTGGGTCCGCTCCGTCGCCTCGTCCGGGTCGCCGTCGCGGACCGCCGCCGACAGCTCTTCGTCCAGGGCGGCCAGTGACCGCTCCTCGCGCGCCACGGTTCCCGCGCCCATCACACGCCCCCGGCCGGTCGGGCCAGTGCGAGCAGATCGCTGTGGTGGACCACCACGGTCAGCTCCCCCGCCTCGCAGGCCGCGAGACGCTCGCGCAGATACGTCTCTGCGCGGGCGGCCAGTTCGGGTCGCTGCTCGACGGCCGCGCCGACCCAGCCGCGCAGCCACTCCGCGGTCAGCGCGGACTCGTCCCGGCCGAGGTGCCAGGCGCTGGGGTGCACCCGTACCGTCGCGCCGTGCCCGGAGAAGGCGTCGCAGGCCGCGCTGATCGCGTCCGGGCCGAGCAGGCCCCCGCGCCGCTGGTGGTCGTTGAACGCGTCGGCGATCTCGGCGTCCAGCGGGTCGGCCGGGGTGAGTTCGACCCGGCCCGCCACCGAGAGGGTGAGGAGGGCGGGGCAGCCGGCTCCGGCGCAGGCCGCGGCCAGTGCCTCGATCTCGTCGGTGTTGAGGACGTCGAGCAGTGCGGAGGCCGTCACCAGCGAGGCGCCGGCCAGGGCGTCCACGGTCAGCCGGCCGACGTCGCCGCGCTGCGTCTCGACCGTCACCCGGCTGCCGTCGGCTGCCGAACGGGGCGATCCGACGGCCGCGAAGTGCAGCAGGTACGGGTCCCGGTCGTGCAGCACCCAGTGCTGGGGGCCGTCGAGCCGGGGCGCGAGCCAGCGTCCCATGGAGCCGGTGCCGCAGCCGAGGTCGTGGATGACGAACCCGCCCGCCCGTCCCGGCAGGTTCGCGAGCCGGATCCGCAGTGGATCGAGCAGCTCGGACGACCGGGCCGAGGCGTCGACGCCCTCTCGCAGCTGCAGCCACTCGGGGGCGTAACGGGTGGTGTCGTCGGTGGCCTCACCGCGGGTGCGGTCGCCCAGCCGAATCGTTCCTGTGTCCCGTACGCGCTCCCCCGCCCCCGGGCCCTCCGCCGGCGTCGCGCCCGTACTGACGCCCGCGCCCGTACTCGTGCTGGTGCTGGTGCTGCTCATGCCGCCCCCCTCCTTGCCTCGCTCTTCAGTCGCCCCATGACACCCGACAGACTCCGGGCCGTCGCGGCCCAGCCACCGAGGGATGCCCGGCGGGCCCGCGCGGCGGCCTTGAGGCGCCGGCGTACGTCGGCCTCGCCGAACCAGCCCCGCTCTTCCGCGGCGCGCGCCGCGGGGTTCTCCGGCGGGACGAGCAGGCCGGCCACCCCGCCGTGGGGCGCGCGCCCGCCCGCCTCGGGGAGACCGCCGACGTCCGTGGCCAGTACGGGGATTCCGCGGGCCAGCGCCTCGGTGACGGCCATGCCGTACGTCTCGGCGTACGAGGTGAGGACCATCAGGTCGGCGGAGGCGTAGCTGGCGTCGAGCGCGGCGCCGGACCTGGGGCCGGTGAGCTGCAGCCGGTCGCCGAGGCCGTGGCGCTCGATCAGGGCCCGCAGTCCGTCCACGTACTCGGGGTCGTGGTCGAGGCCGCCGACGAGGGCACAGGTCCAGGGCAGATCGGTGACGGTGGCGAGGGCCTCGACGAGCCGGTGCTGTCCCTTGCGCGGGGTGACCGAGGCGACGCACAGCAGCCGCGAGACGCCGTCGGTGCCGGGGGCCAGCGGCGCGATGTCGGCGCCGGGGGTGGCGACATGGACGCGGTCGGGCGCGAGGCCGTGGTGGGCGACGAGTCTGCGGGCCGCCCACTCGCTGGTGGCCACGACGGCGGGCACGGCCCGCAGGGTGTGGCGCTCCCGGGCGTCCAGGTCGGCGGCCACCTCGGGGGTGAGCCCGGTCTCGTCGCCGAGCGGGAGGTGGACGAGGACGACCAGCCGCAGTCGTTCGGCCTCCGGGATGATGATCTCGGGGACCGCGCAGGCGACGATCCCGTCGAGCAGGACGACCGTGCCGTCGGCCAGTTCCGCGAGGGTGCGGGCCAGTTCGTCGCGGGCCGCCGTCCCGGGTCGGGGCCAGCTGCCGTCGATGGCGTGCTTGTGCACCTGCCAGCCGAAGCCGGGCAGATCGAGGCTGACGCGGGCGTCGTAGACGTTGCCGCCGCTCGGCATGGTCGAGTCGTTGACCCCGCCGGGCATCACGAAGTGCATGGCGCGCAGGGACATGGGGATGATGTCGGCGTATGAGCTCACAGGGCACGCTCGTAACTCGCCCAGGCGATGTGCGACTCGTGCAGGGTGACCGTGATGCCGGCCAGTCCGCGGGCTCCTTCGCCCAGTGCTCCCTTTTCCACTCGCTCGGCGAGGCGGTCGGCGACGACCTTCGCCAGGAACTCCGTGGAGGTGTTGGTGTCGGCGAACACCGGCTCGTTGTCGAGGTTCCGGTAGTTCATCTCGGCCACCACCTCCCCCAGTTCCCTGGTGGCCAGTCCGATGTCGACGACGATGTTGTCGTCGTCCAGCTCGGCGCGGCGGAACGTGGCGTCCACGAGGAACGTCGCTCCGTGCAGTCGCTGCGCGGGTCCGAAGACCTCTCCGCGGAAGCTGTGGGCGATCATCAGGTGATCGCGGACGGTGATGCTGAACAACGGACGACCCTCCAGGTGCGGTGCGTCTGACCCCTCTGCCGGGGCGTGCCGTGTAGTACGGCCGGTCCGTTCTCCGTGTTCAGAGGGTTCGGGTCGGAGTTTCGGACACGTTCACCGGGACAGGGGTGCCAGTTGGGCGCGTGGTGCGAACTTGATTACCGGCGTTGGGTTTTGGCTACTCGGTGTGCGGACGTGACCGCTTGCGAGGGGAGTGGGATGTCGGCCCCGGTGCAGGACCACGTCGTACTCGGGTCTGAGGAGCGGTCGGGTCCAGGTAGTGGTCGGGTCCACGTCGTGGTCGGGTCTACATCGTGGTCGAGTCTGCGCCGTATCGCACGAGATGGCACATCGCGGTCGTCTCGCCCGTGCTGAGCCCCGCCATCGCCTCGGGCAGGTCCTCGAAGGCGCACTCGCCCGTGATCAGGGTGTCGAAGGCGGGGTCCGCGAGGAGTTCGAGGGAGAGGGCCAGCCGGTCCGCGTAGGTGCGGCGGGCGCTTCTCGCGGGTGAGACGGACCCGACCTGGCTGCTGCGGATGGTGAGCCGGCGGGAGTGGAACGCCTCGCCGAGCGGCAGGGTGACCTTGCGGTCGCCGTACCAGCTCAGTTCGAGGACCGTGCCCTCCGGGGCGAGGAGTTCGAGCGCGCGGGAGAGCCCGGCCTCGGTGGCGCTCGCGTGGACCACGAGGTCGCGGTCCCCGGCGGCGTCCTGCGGGAGCGCGAACTCGATACCCAGGGCCCGTGCGATCTCCGCGCGCGCCGGGTTGGCGTCGACCAACTCGACGCGGGCGGCGGGATACCGGGCCAGCAGTGCGGCGACGCTCGCGCCGACCATGCCCGCGCCGACGACGGAGATCCGGTCGCCGATCAGGGGGGCCGCGTCCCAGAGGGCGTTGACGGCGGTCTCCACCGTGCCGGCCAGTACGGCGCGGGAGGCGGGCACGTTCTCGGGCACGGGGGTGACCGCGCTCGCCGGGACGACGTACCGGCTCTGGTGCGGATAGAGACAGAAGACGGTCCGTCCGAGAAGGTCGGCGGGCCCCTCCTCCACAGTGCCGACATTCAGGTAGCCGTACTTGACGGGGCCGGGGAAGTCGCCCTCCTGGAAGGGCGCGCGCATGGCGGCGTACTGGCTCTCCGGGACCCCTCCGCGGAACACGAGCGTCTCCGTGCCGCGGCTCACACCGGAGAAGAGTGTGCGCACCACGACCTCGCCCTCGGCGGGTTCCGGCAGGTGGGTGTCCCGCAGTTCACCACGGCCGGGAGAGCTGAGCCAGAAGGAGCGGGCGGAGCGGTCCATTCGGCATCCTCCTGAGTAGTTCATGTGAATCGGCTGAGGGAACGGGCTGAACGATCGGGCGACGGGCCACGTACCGACCTTTGCGAAGCCGCGCACAAGGTACGCGGCAATGATCGACTCTGTCACCTGGCCGGAGGATGTGCGGTGGCCCTGAACAACACGTACGACGCGAGGCTCTTGCAGCAGGAGACGGCCGTGGGAGCGGGCGTGCAACTGCTGTTGCTGACCGTGCTCGGCACGGCGATCGGCCTGGGCCCCGCGGGCTGGCTCACCGGGCTGGCGTTCGGACTCGCGACCTGGGCGGTGCTCTCACGCGCCCTGCACCGCACGCGGCCCCGCTCCTTCGGAGCCGCCAACCGCGTGACGCTCGGCCGGGCGACCCTGGTCGGCGGGGTGACAGCCCTGGTCGCCGACTCCTTCCAGAGCCCGCCGCCGGTCACGGTCCTGGTGGCGCTCACCGTGATGGCCCTGATCCTCGACGCGGTCGACGGCAAGGTCGCCCGGCGCACCGGATCCTCCACGGCGCTGGGGGCGCGCTTCGACATGGAGGTCGACGCGTTCCTCATCCTGGTGCTCAGCGTGTACGTCGCCACGACGGTGGGGGCGTGGGCCCTGCTGATAGGCGGCATGCGGTACGCCTTCGTGGCGGCCGCGCGGTTCCTGCCCTGGCTGAACAACGCGCTCCCGCCGAGCACCGCGCGCAAGACGGTGGCCGCGCTGCAGGGTGTACTGCTGCTCCTCGCGGGCGCGGGCATCCTCCCGTACGCCCTGACGTTCGGGGTCGTCGCCCTCGCCCTGGCCCTGCTGACCTGGTCGTTCGGCCGGGACATCGGCTGGCTGTGGCGCACGCGGGGCCCTGCCGTGGCTCTGGCCGAGCTGGACCTCGTCCGAGAGACGGCGACGGTCGGAGCCCCGTAAGGGGCGCGGGGAACTGCGCGGCCCACCCCCACCGGCCCGCAGACGGCGTACGACGTCGACTGCGGGCCGGATGTGGCTGAGCGCGCAGTTCCCCGCGCCCCTTAGGTGGGAATCCGCAAGCCTCCTTGCCCAGTTCGGTGGGCCCCCACCGGCCCGCAGGCGGCGTACATCGTCGGCTGCGGGGCACATGCGGGGGAATCGCTTAGGCGATCTTGTTCAGTTCAGTGATCTCCTCGTCCGGGAGGACCAGCTCTGCGGACGCGATGTTCTCGCGCAGGTGTGCCCGTGACGACGTGCCCGGGATCAGGACGATCGACGGGGAGCGTTGGAGCAGCCAGGCCAGGGCGACCTGCTGGGGCGATGCGTCCAGGCGCGTCGCGACGTCCGTCAGGATCGACGACTGGAGCGGACTGAACCCGCCCAGCGGAAAGAACGGCGCGAACGCGATCCCCTCCGCCGCACACCGCTCGACGAGCGCGTCGTCCTGCCGGTTGGCCAGGTTGTAAAGGTTCTGCACGGTGACGACCGGCGCGATGGCCTGCGCCTCGGTCAGCTGCGCGTCGGACACGGAGCTGACACCGAGGTGCCGGATCAGCCCCTGCTCCCGCAGCTCCGCCAGCGCCCCGAACTGGTCGCTCAGCGGCTCCTCGTCCGTGCCCTCGGCGGAGCCGACCCGCAGGTTCACCACGTCGAGCGTCTCCACGCCGAGGCGCTGAAGGTTCTCCCGGACCTGGGCCTTGAGGTCCTCGGGTTCCCGCGCGAAGATCCACGCCCCGTCGTCGCCACGGCGGGCGCCGACCTTGGTGACGATGCGCAGATCGTCGGCGTACGGGTGCAGGGCCTCCCTGATGATCTCGTTGACCACGTACGGGCCGTAGAAGTCGCTCGTGTCGATGTGGGTGATGCCCCGCTCGACGGCCTCCCGCAGCACCGCGACGGCCTCGTCCCGGTCCTTGGGCGGCCCGAACGCGTGGGGACCCGCCAGCTGCATGGCCCCGTACCCCATGCGTGTGAGGGTCAGGCCGTCGGCCGGGGTGAGGGTGCCGCCGGAGAGTGTGCCGGTCACGTCCGTCATGGTGTGCCTCTCGCTGCGTTTCATGTGTTTCTTGTGTTTCTTGCGTTTCTTTCTTCGCGCCTTGCTCTTCGACTCTGCGCGGGGCCGGACGCGGACGGCAGTACCCCGCTGTTCCTGGGAGTGACAGGGACAGTCACCCGCGCCGGGGCGGAACTACGGTGGCGGTATGAACGGCACGAACGTCCTCGGAGAGTTCCTGCGCGCCCGCCGTGCCCTGGTCCGGCCACAGGACGCGGGGATCCGCGGCGGCGGCCTGCGGCGCGTCCCGGGCCTGCGCCGCGAGGAGGTCGCGATGCTCTCCGGCATCAGCGCCGACTACTACCTGCGCCTGGAGCAGGGCCGCGACCGCAATCCGTCGCTCCAGGTCCTCGAAGCCCTGGCCGACGTCCTGAATCTGGACGCCGACGCCACGGAGCACCTGATCGGGCTGGCCCAGGTCCGGCCGTCGCAGGCGCACAAGGCGGGTGCCGCCGCCGGCCGCGGACGCGGGGCCGCGCGCAGGCCCGAGACCGTGCCGCCCGACATCCTCCAGCTCATGGACGCCTGGCCGAACAACCCCGCCTACGTCGAGAACAAGTTCACCGACGTGCTGGCCGCCAATGCGCTGGCCAGGGCCCTGTCCCCGAACCACGCCCCCGGCAGCAACATCATGCGGGCCGTCCTCCTCGACGAGAGCGAACGTGAGCTGCGGCGGGACTGGGACCAGCTGACCGAAGCGGGGGTCGCCGCGCTGCGGGCCAATGTGGGGCCCGACGTCGACGACCCCCGCCTGGTGGAACTCGTGGGCGAGCTGTCCGTACGCAGTGAACGCTTCCGGCAGCTGTGGGGCCGCCACGACGTGCACCCGAAGCAGTCACGTGTCCTGCGGCTGCGGCACCCCAAGGTCGGCGACTTCGAGCTGTACGCCAGCAAGCTGGGCATCGTCGGGGCGGACGGTCTGGTCCTCAAGGTCTTCCAGGCCGCACCGGGCAGCCGGGACGCCGAACTGCTCGCCATATTGGGGAGTTTGACGGCGTCCGGGGAGGCGGACCGGGACCCGGCAGGCTCCGAGAGCCGCCGGGCCGTCGAGGACCAGTGACGTCAGGTGCGTACGACCGGTGACGTCAGGTGCGTACGGTGACGTCAGTTGCGTACGGCGGGGGCGATGGTCTCCTGGTTCGTACGCGCCAGGGCCGACTCCACCTCCAGGTCCGCGTCCGGTTCCTGGCCGCCGGTGGCGCGGGGCCCGCCGGCGATACGGCGCACGTGCCGGACCGGGACGAGCAGCGCCGCCAGGGCCGCGGCCAGGAGCAGCAGTGCCAGCAGCGTGAACCCGTGGGTGTAGCCGGAGGCCTCCGGCAGCCCCGAGGTCTGCAGACGGCCGGTGACCAGGACGCTGGTGACCGCGGCGCCGATGGACCCGCCGATGGTGCGGATGTTGGCGTTCATCCCGGTCGCGGCGCCGGTCTGCTCGGCCGGGACGCTGCCGACGATCAGGTTGGCCATCGAGGCGAACGCGAGGCCGATACCGAGGCCGAACACGCCTGACACGAAGGCGACCTGCCACTGCTCGTCGTGCCACAGGGCGAGGAATCCGCAGGCGACGGCACCGAGCGCGGCGCCGGTCGTGAGCAGTTTCTTGGCCCCCACGACGGGTTCCAGCCGGCCGCTCAGGATGCCCGAGAAGAACATGGCGACCAGCATCGGCAGCATGAGCAGTCCGGACGCGGTCACGCTCGCGCCGAACCCGTACCCGGCGGAGCTGGGTGTCTGGACGAAGGCGGGCAGGAAGGACCAGATCGAGTACATGCCCGCGCCGAACAGCAGCGCGGCGGTGTTCGTGGTCCACACGGCGGGCAGCCGCATGACCTTGAGGTCGATCAGCGGCGAGCGGGAGCGCGCCTCGGCGAGCAGCCACAGGACGAAGAGGACGACCGCGGCGGCGAACAGCCCGATGACCCTGCCCGAGCCCCAGCCCCACCGGGTCGCCTGGCTGAGCGGCAGGAGCAGCGCCACCAGCCATGCCGACAGCAGGATCGCGCCGAGCCAGTTCACGCGGCCCTCGGCCCGCCTGGGCGACTCGGGGACGTACCGGACGGCGATGAGGACGGTCACCGCGACGACTCCGACGGGCAGCCAGAACAGCCACCGGTAGTCGAGCGCGGTCACGATGGGACCGGCCGCGACCATGCCGACACCGCCGCCCGCTGCGATCACGGCGGACAGGTTGCTGATGCTGGGGCTCACCCGGGACGCGGCGAACTCGTCGCGGATGATGCCGAAGGACAGCGGGAACAGCGCGCCGCCTATGCCCTGGACGACCCGGGCGACGATCAGTACCCCGATGTTCGGGGCGAGCGCGGCGATCAGACAGCCGATCATCACGGTCACCAGGACGGCGACCAGGGTGCGCTTCTTGCCGATGAGGTCGCCGACCCGGCCGAGGATCGGTGTGAAGACCGAGGCGGACAGCAGGTACGCCGTCATCACCCAGGTCGCGGTGGACTGGGAGGTGTGCAGTTCGTGCTGGACGGTCGGCAGGGCCGGCGCGATCAGCGACTGGAGCATGGAGAAGACGCCCGCACCGGTCGCGAGGACCGCGAAGGTGAGGCGGGTGGACTTGCGGGGCATGAAAGGCCTCTCCGAACTGGTTGCGGCCCCGGTCCTGTCGTCACGTTCGCGTCGTCCGCGCATGCCGGAGCGGCACGGGACGCGGCGGTGGTCGTGGGACGGGTCCCCTGTCCGGGCGCGGCCGGAGGCGGCAGCCGGGAGCAGGGGAAGGTCGCGGAAGGTGTCAGGGAGTGTCGAGTGGGCGGGCGGTGCGCTCGGCGCGGCGCCCGGACGGAGACGGGGGTGCGTCCACCGGTGGCGCGTGCGGCCGCACGTGTCCCCGGTGGACGCACCCCGCACTGCTAAAGTGGAGGTACCCCTCCACTGTAGCGGAGGCATACCTCCGCTTCAACCTCGTCCCGCCCGGGAGGCAGCAAGTGACCGCCCAGCCGTTCCCCATCAGCGAGATCGTCGCGACCCGGCGGCCCCACCGGAAGGACGCGGCCCGCAACTACGACGCGCTGCTCACCGCCGCCCGTGAGGCCTTCGCGGAGCAGGGCGCTGAGGCCTCCCTGGAGGACATCGCCCGTCGCGCGGGTGTCGGCATCGGCACGCTGTACCGCAACTTCCCCACCCGCAGACACCTCTTCGAGAGCCTGTACGCGGACGAGGTCAACTCGCTGTGCGAGGTCGCCGAGGAGGTCGCGGACCTCGCCCCGTGGGAGGCGCTGACGGCGTGGCTGGACCGGTTCGCCGGCTACATGGTGACCAAGCGGGCCGTGCGCGAGGCCCTGAACGACGAGTCGGAGATCTTCGCCGCCTGCCGCGATTCCATGTACGCGGCGGGCACCCCCCTGTTCGAGCGGGCCCAACGGGCCGGCGAGGCCCGTACGGACATGACCTTCGTCGATCTGCTGCGCATGGTCGCGGGCATCACCGCGACGACCTTCGACGACGACACCCAGCGCGACCGGGTGATGGCCATCGCACTGGACGGCGTACGCGTCACCCACTGACGTGCCCGCCCAGCGGTCCCGGCGGGCCCTCCTCCCTGCGGAGGATGCCTTCACGGAGGAGGCTGCCACGCACCGTTCCTCCCCAGGCCAGAGGGGCGGCCCCGGCGGTCCGTCTACCGTGGGGACCATGACCCTGATGGACTCGTTCGCCGGACGGCGCGTGCCCCCGGCCGTCACGGACGCGGGTCTGGCCCTGCTCTTCACCGCGGGCGCGTTCGTCCCGCTCGCGCCGATGCCGGCCGACGTGCCCGAGCTGCGCACTCCGGACGCCCTGTTCTTCGTACTGGCCCTGCTGTCCGCCCTGCCGCTGGCCCTCCACCGGCGGTTCCCCCTGCCGGTGCTGCTGGTCATGACGGCGGCGGTGGCCGCGCTCCAGGCACGGCACTACATCCCGCATCTGTCCGGTCCCCAGGGCACCTCCATCGGGCCCTCCTACCTGGGCGTGGCCACGGCCGTGCTGCTGACCGCCCGGCGGGGCGCGCCCCGGACGGCCACCCTGGTCGTGGCCGTGGTCATCCCGGCCGCGGCCGTCGCCGAGGCGGTCCTCGCCCCGCACGGGCACCGCATCGCCACCCTGCTGGCGGATGCCGTGCTGCTGGTCGGGGCCTGGGCGCTCGGCCGGCTGACCCGGGCGCGCGCCGCCATCCGCGACCAGGTGCTGGAGCGGGCCGCCGCGCTAGAACGCGCGCAGGAGGCCAACGCGCGCGCCGCCGTCATGGAGGAGCGGGCCCGGATCGCCCGCGAGCTGCACGACATCGTCGCGCACAACGTCAGCCTCATGGTCGTCCAGACGATCGCCGCCGACCGGATCCAGGACCGCGACGGCGACAAGGCCCACGAGCTGCACGGCACGATCGAGGAGACGGGCCGGGCGACCGTCACCGAACTGCGCCGACTCCTCGACGTCCTGCGTACGGAGGACGAGGCGGACGCCGATCCGAGCAGGGAGCCGCCGCAGCCCACCGTGGAGGCCCTGCCCGCGCTGGTGGACGCGGTGCGCGCGGCGGGTCTCACCGTGGACTTCACGACGACCGGGACACCCGCCGAACTGCCGGCGGGCTCGCACCTGACCGTCTACCGCGTCGTGCAGGAAGGGCTCACCAACACGCTCAAGCACGCGGGCCGCACCCACGCCGAGCTGACCGTCGCCTGGGAACGCAGGCACGGGCGGCTCACCGTCCGGCTCTGCGACGACGGGCCCCGGCCGGGCGAGGGGGCGGCCCCGCGCCCGGCCGGCCTGCCCGACGGGCCCGGTCATGGACTGCTCGGCATGCGGGAACGCATCGGGGCCGTGGGCGGTTCGCTGCACACCGGCCCGCGTCCTGGCGGCGGCTACTGCGTGCACGCGGTCGTACCGCTGCCGTCGTCGACGCCGACGCTGTCACCCGTACAGACAGAAGCACCGACACCGACGGCATCGGCATCGGCATCGGCATCGGCATCGGACGATCTTTCATTCGACCTCGCAGGGCACTACGAAGGGCATCCCCCGCATGCAAGCCATCCGCGTCCTGCTGGTCGATGACCAGCCCATGATCCGGACGGGATTCCGGCTCATCCTCGAAGCAGAACCGGACATCACGGTCGTCGGCGAGGCGGCGGACGGCGTCGAGGCCGTCGAGAGCGCCCTGTCCCTGCGCCCGGACATCGTCCTGATGGACATCCGGATGCCGAACATGGACGGCGTCGAGGCCACCCGCCGTATCGCGGAGACGGGGTCACCGAGCCGCGTCGTCATCCTGACCACCTTCGACCTGGACGCACACGTGGTGGACGCCCTGCGCGCCGGGGCCAGCGCCTTCCTCGTCAAGGACGGACCGGCCGACTCGCTCGTCGGCGCCATCCGTACCGTGGCCGCCGGTGACGCCGTGCTCTCGCCCCGGGTCACCCACCGGCTGCTCGACCGCTTCGCCCATCTCGGCGCGCCCGCGACCCCCGACGTACCGTCGCGCCTGGGCGCGCTCACCAGCCGTGAACTCGATGTCCTGCGGGCCCTGACCCGTGGGCTGTCCAACGCGGAGATCGCGCTGGAGCTGGGCGTGGGAGAGACGACGGTCAAGACGCACGTCGCGCACATCCTGGAGAAGTACGGGCTCCGCGACCGGGTGCAGGCCGTCATCCTGGCGTACGACTGCGGACTGGTGGTGCCCCGCAGTCCTCGGTGAGTCAGTACTCCAGTTCCGGCCGCAGGCGCAGTGGGCCGCCGACGGTGTGCAGATGCCTCAGCACCTGGGCGTACGAGTCGAGGAGGCTCGTCTCGTGGTACGCGATGCCGTGCCGGGCGCAGAAGGTGCGGACGAGTTCCTGGGCGTGGCGCAGGCTGGGCCGCGGCATGGACGGGAACAGGTGGTGCTCGATCTGGTAGTTCAGTCCGCCGAGGGCCAGGTCGGTGAGCCGGTGGCCGCGGACGTTGCGTGACGTCAGCACCTGCCGGCGCAGGAAGTCGACCTTGTCGTCCTTGCCGAACAGGGCCATGCCCTTGTGGTTGGGGGCGAACGAGCACCCCATGTACAGCCCGAAGAGTCCCTGGTGCACCGCGATGAAGGCCACGGCCTGGAGCGGGGTCAGGACCAGGAACAGGGCGGCGAGATAGCCGCCGATGTGCGCCGCCAGCATGGCCGCCTCGGCGAGCCTGGTCGCGCGCCCGGTCCGCGTACGGCCGCGCTCGAAGGTGGCCTGTACGCCGGCGACCTTCAGGGCGAGGCCCTCAAGGAGCAGCATGGGGAAGAACAGCCAGGCCTGGTGGCGGCCCAGCCAGGCGTACGCGCCGCTGCGGACGCGGGCCTGGTCCTCGGTGAAGGCGATCGCGCCGTCGGCGATGTCGGGGTCGCGGTCGACGTGGTTGGGGTGGGAGTGGTGCCGCGTGTGCTTGTTGATCCACCAGCCGTAGCTGAGGCCGACCAGCAGGTCGGCGTGGACGCGGCCGAGCACGTTGTTGACGCGCTTGGAGGCGGCGATCTGGTGGTGGCCGGCGTCGTGGCCGATGAACGCGGTCTGGGTGAACATCACCGCGAGGAAGGCGGCGGTCACCAGCTGCCACCACGACGGTCCGATCAGCGCGAAGGCGGTCCAGCCGGCGGCCAGCAGGAGCAGGTTCGCCCCGACCTTGACCGCGTAGTAGACCGGCCGCCGCTTCAGCAGCCCGCTCTGCTTGACCTCGCGGCAGAGCGCGGCGTAGTCGCTGCCCCGGCGGGCGGGAGGAGGCCTGGTCGTCCGGGCGGGATCCGCCGGATCGGCGCCCCGGTCGATGGTGTCGGTGGTGCTCACGTGTGTCCTCTCGGGGTACGGCTCTTGTCGGCCCGGCGCCGGATGCACGCCGAGGCAGGCCCGCGTACGGGCCTGCCTCGGGAAAGGGCCTGCCTTGTGGGAGAAGGCTCGGGAAGGGCGCTCCTCAGAGCGGGCGGACCTGGTCCGCCTGCATCCCCTTGGGGCCCTGGCTGGCCGTGAACTCCACCTTCTGGTTCTCCTCCAGGGAGCGGAACCCTTCGGTGTCGATGGCCGAGTGGTGCACGAAGATGTCGTCGCCGCCCTCATCGGGGGCGATGAAGCCGAAGCCCTTCTCCGCGTTGAACCACTTCACAGTTCCAAGAGCCATGTGATGTCTCCTTCGAGTCGAGATGCTGGTGGCCAGCTGTCGAAGAAAACCGTCGAAAACACTTCGCGAACTTCAACTACAACCACTCTCTACAACGTCCGGTGTGCCGGATACGTTCCCGATGGGCGAAAAAGCCCAGGGGCCTGAGTTCCGCCCCTTCCCTTCAGGTCGGCGCCGAATGCGGAAGGGAGTACGGTTGCGGCACCGGGCGCACCTCGTACGCCGTCACCCGTTTCGGCGTCGCCCTCGGAGAACGGCAATGGCCGACGCAGAACGATTCCGGCCGGAAATGAGCCGCACGATGCCTTCAGGCTCGTACCGCCCCGCCGTCTCCCGCAGTCCCTACCGCACCCGGCGATAGCGACCCTCCAAGCTCCGCGGACGCCCCTCGGGCGTCCGGGAGCCTCGTGCACGGTCAGACCAGACCCGAACACAGAGGATGCGGGACACATGTACTCACAGGACGCGATCTCCGGCCACCGCCGCGGTCGCCCCGAACCGACCGCCGAAATGCTCTCCGGGCTGGCCTGCCTCATGTGCGGCACCGACTACCGGACCGCACCCGACCCCGAGGCCGTGGTGGTCTCCCACCACGACGGCGGACAGCTCCTCGCCTGCCACGGCACCTGCGCGCGCATGGCGTGCGGGTCCGGCAACGGGCTGGGCGAGACGGCCCTTCCCCTGGCCGAACGTGTGCGCAGGCACCGGGCGGACCGTTCCTGATCCGGTCGGTCCGGCGTTGCACACCCCGGACGGAACCAGCACGACGATCGAACCGGCACCACGATCGAACCAGCACGACGACAACGAAATAGAAGGACGCGCATGAGTCTGTTGAGTCTCGGAGTACTTGCCTCCTCCCGCAAGGAGAACGAGTTCCGACTGCCGCTGCACCCCGGTCACCTCGACCGGATCGCTCCCGACGTACGCGCGAAGATCTTCCTGGAAGAGGGTTACGGCAGCCGGTTCGGTGTCGGTGACGACGCGCTGCGACCGCTGGTGGGCGGACTGCGCTCCCGTGATCAGCTCCTCGACGAGTGCGATGTGCTCCTCCTGCCCAAGCCGATGCACGAGGACGTGGCCCAGCTGCGCCAGGGCCAGGTGCTGTGGGGCTGGCCGCACTGCGTGCAGGACGAGCGGATGACGCAGCTCGCCATCGACCGGCAGCTGAGCCTCATCGCGTGGGAGGCCATGAACCACTGGACCTCCACGGGCGCCTTCAGCGTCCATGTGTTCCACAAGAACAACGAACTGGCCGGCTACTGCTCGGTGCTGCACGCCCTGCAGCTCGGCGGGCTGACCGGCAGTTACGGCCGCCGGATGCGCGCGGTGGTCATCAGCTTCGGGGCCACGGCACGCGGGGCGGTGACGGGCCTGGGCGCCATGGGGATCTCGGACGTCACGGTGCTGACCCAGCGCGCCGCCGCGGCGGTCGCCTCGCCGATGCCGTCGGTCGTGATGGGCCACTTCGCCGAGCACGAGGACGACCCGTCCCGGCTGGAGGCCCTCACCGGGTCCGGCCGCATGCCGCTCGCGGAGTATCTGGCCGGGTTCGACGTGATCGTCAACTGCATAAGGCAGGACACCGACGCGCCGCTCACGTTCGTCACCGAGGAGGAACTGGCCCTGTTCAAGCCGGGGACCTTCTTCGTCGACGTCTCCTGCGACGAGGGCATGGGCTTCGAATGGGCCCGGCCGACCACGTTCGAGGACCCGATGCCCGCGGTGGGCCCCGGCTGCCACTACTACGGCGTGGACCACAGCCCGTCGCACCTGTGGAACTCGGCCACCTGGGAGATCAGCGAGGCGCTTCTGCCGTATCTGCGCAAGGTGCTGAGCGGCCCGGCGGCCTGGGACGGTGACGCGACGGTCAAGAACGCCATCGAGATCCGCGACGGTGTCGTCCTGAATCCGAAGATCCTCTCCTTCCAGAAGCGCTCGGCCGTGTACCCGCACGCCGTCGAGGTCCCGGCCGCCGCGCCCCCGACGGCTCCGGTGCTTGCCCCTGCGCCGAAGGACACGGCAGCGAAGGACACGGCGGCGAAGGACGGAGTCACCTCTCCCGCGGGAGCGTCACCGGGCGGTCGTTCCTCAGCTCGGTGAAGAGGGTGCGGGCGCGGCGGTCGTCCCACCGCACGGCGCTGCCCTTGGAGGTGGCGAGCGCGGGGTCGGACACGGGCACGTTGAGCTGACGGCCGCCGCCCGCCGTGACGCCCCGCATGGCGCGGAACAGCGTCATGAGGTCCCGCAGGCCCGTGCCCTTGTCGACCACCAGCGTGTCCAGGCCCGCGCCGAGGGTCGGGAAGGACCTGGCGGGGTTGAGGAGGGTGCCGGGGGTGACCGCCTTCTCGGCGAGGGCGGTCAGGAACTTCTGCTGGTTGCGGGTCCGGCCCAGGTCGCCCTGGGCCTCCTGCTTGCGCTGCCGGACGAACGCCAGCGCCTCGGAGCCGTCGAGGGTCTGGCAGCCCTTCCGCAGGTCCGCGCCCGAGTTGGGGTCCTTGACGTCCCGGTCCAGGCACATGTCCACCCCGCCGACCGCGTCGACCACTCCGACGAAACCCGCGAAGCCGATCTCCGCGTAGTGGTCGACGCGCAGCCCGGTGTTGCTCTCCACGGCCCGTACGAGCAGGTCGGGGCCGCCGAGGGAGAACGCGGCGTTGAGCTTGTTCGGCTCGGCGCGGTAGCTGCGGCCGGTCTCGGGGCGGACGTACGGCGGGACGGTCACCCAGGAGTCGCGCGGCAGGCTCAGCATGGTGGTGCCGTTGGCGCCGGTGTGCAGCAGGATCATCGAGTCGGTGCGGCGCCCCTCGGCCGAGCCGGTGCGCAGGTCCTTCCTGGCCCGCTCGGACAGGCCCGCCCGGCTGTCGGAGCCCACGATCAGGTAGTTGGTGCCCTTTCCGGCCGGTGCGCGGTCCGGGAGCGCGCCCAGGTCGACCTCCTGGTCCAGCTCGGTGTCGGCCCACACATAGGTGCCGGCGGAGGCCGCGACCAGCGCGGCGAGCAGCAGGACCGCCAGCCGCACGGCCCTGCGGCGCCGGGTGGGTCGGGGCTTCGGGGACCGGCCGCCGGTCGCGCTCCGACGGGGCCGGCTCCCGTAGTCCGCAAGGCCCTGGCCCGTACGTTCCTGGCCCGTGCGGCCCTCGTGCGTACGGCCCGGGGTGGCCGGTGAGGGCATGCCGGGCAGTGGTGCCGTACGGGTCGAGGGCGGGGCGCCGTTCCCGCGCCCCGGCCACGCACCGTGGCCGGTCCCGTGGTCGGTCCGGTCGTTCATCCGCCTGTCCAGTCCCTCGGCGTCCGTCACCCCGGTCGCGGGGTCATCCCATGGGCACGCTCTTATACGGGGCGGGGTCGCCGATCTGTTCACCGGCGGTGCCGGAACGCTTCATGATCTGCCATCTCAGCCGGCTGCCGAGCAGCACGGCGACCACGGACTGGATGACGACGAGATACATCAGCTGCCGGTAGACGACGAGTTGGAACGGCATCCACCACAGCGTGCGTACGCGCTCCCCGTCGAGCCTCAACGCGTAACCGGCGCACAGCAGTTGGACTCCCATGAAGGCGAACCACACCGCGGCCGAGGCGAACGGGTCGAGGAACAGCACGCCGTACAGGGCGAACACGTCGATGACCGGGGCGAGCAGCGGGAGCGCGACCTGGAAGATCGCGAGGTAGGTGAGTCCGCGCCGGCCGAAGCGTCCGGCCACGCCCGTCTCCAGGACGGCGCCGCGGTGCTTCCACATGGCCTGGATCGTGCCGAAGCACCAGCGGTAGCGCTGGCGCCACAACTGCCGCAGCGAGGTGGGCACTTCGGTCCAGGCGACGGCGGACTCCTCGTAGAGGACGCGCCAGCCGGCCCGCCACAGGGCCATCGTGAGGTCGGTGTCCTCGGCGAGGGTGTCGTCGCTGACCCCGCCGACCCCGGCCAGTGCGTCCCGGCGGAAGGCCCCGATCGCGCCGGGCACGGTGGTCATGCACTCCAGCACCTCGAACATGCGGCGGTCGAGGTTGAAGCCGAAGCAGTACTCCAGGTGCTGCCACTTGGCGAGCAGTCCGCGCCGGTTGCCGACCTTGGTGTTGCCGCTGACCGCGCCGACGGCCGGGTGCGCGAGCGGCTGGACGAGGTGGTGGACGGCGTCCGGTTCGAAGACGGTGTCGGCGTCGACCATCACGAGGATGTCGTGACGGGCGTACTCCAGGCCGGTGTTGAGGGCGGCGGCCTTGCCCGCGTTGGCCTTGCGGATCACCAGTACCCGCGCGTCACCGACGCCTTCGGCGAGTGCGGCCGTACGGTCCGTGGAGCCGTCGTCGATCACGACGATCTGCAGCCGCGGGTAGTCGGAGGCGAGCAGTGAGCGGAGGGTGGCCTCGATCCCGGCCTCCTCGTTGTAGGCGGGCACGAGCACGGTGACCGGCTGCGTCACCTTCCGCAGCCAGGGCGCGCCGGGCCGGGAGCGTTCGAGCCGGCGCACATGGGCGCGGGCGAAGTGGACGAGCAGCAGCAGCCGCAGCACGCCGAGAGCCCCGGCGACGCCGAGCGTCCAGGTCATCGCCTGCGAGAAGGCGCGCCCCAGCCAGGCGGTCCTGATCAGGGCCGTACCGCTCCAGCGCTCGACGGCCGACACCCGCTGGTACGGCGCCAGCCGGGCCCCGGCGGAGACGGTCGTGAAGCGGTCGACACCGGGGTTGCGGAGCAGCTTCTCGGTCTCCCGGTACGCGGTCGCCGTCTGGCTGAACTGGCGGACCATGCCCTGCGCGGGCTTGCGGGACGCCTTGTCGGCGGCGACCAGCACATAGCCCTGGGCGGTGGCCCGCCGGGCCGCCGCCCACTCACGGCCGCACAGGGTGTCGGGCGAGGTGGTCCGCGGCATCCGCAGCAGATTGGTGCGCAGGTCGGCGGTGCTCGCCAACACGCTCTGCGTCAGGTCCAGTTCGGCGGAGAAGCGGAGGGCCGACGTCTCGCCCAGGACGGCTCCGGTGTAGGTGTTGGAGCCGATCTCGTGGCCCTCGGCGCGGATCCGCCGTACGAGGTCCGGGTGGCGGGCCGCCCGGGAGCCCAGGAGGAAGAAGGTGGCGCGGGCCCGGTGCTTCTTCAGCAGGTCGAGAAGGCGCGGGGTCCAGACGGGGTCGGGGCCGCCGTCGAAGGTGAGCGCGACGGTGCGGGCGGGCATCGAGGCGGTCTGTACGCCGTTGCGGTTGATGCCGATGACGGGGCCGCCGCGGGCCACGGCGTCGGGGGCGGGCGAGGTGCAGGCGGAGCGGGTGTCGGCGGCGTCGACCTCGTGGTTGGTCCAGCCCTCGAAGAGGAGGGCGGCGAACATCGCGGGCAGGACGAGTATCAGCAACAGCCAGTGCCCTCGCGGATCGCGGGTCTGTTTGTGCCGGGCCCTCACCAAGCGCCGCCCCTCCGCCCGGCCGCTCCTCTGCCCTCCCCCGCGTCGGTGGCCGATGCGCCGGAAGAGGTCTGCCGGCAGTGGCCGGTGGGGCCGGAGTCACGCACGGGGCTACGCATGGGGCGCGAGTCTAGCCACAGCCCCGTGGCCGCACGGGGCCATTGCCGAGCCTCACAGGAAGGGGGACTCCGGTTGAGTGCTGAGACATGAGACCAGCCGTCCCGTATCCCGAGACGCATGTTTGACATTAGGTGACCTTATGAACGATAAAGGACATGCTTTGACCACGTAATAACGATCCGTGTTCGCCCCACCGGCGACCCGGGATCGCCGCTGCCCTCCTAGTCGAATGAGCCCGCCGTGCCCCAGTCCACCGCCGCCCCGGCCTCCGTCGACCCCGGGGAGGAGTGGCAGGCCTGGCGCGCCGAGCGCCACCGCTCACTCACCTCGCCGACCGGGAACCTCGCCCTCGTCGAGACCCGCTGGCTGCCCGCCGGAGAGGAGCCCGACATCGAGGCCGCCCGCGCCGGGCAGCCGGACAGCGTGACGGTCACCACGCTCCGGCGCACCGACCTCGTCACCGGCGCACCCGAGCACGGCCTGCGCCTCTGGGACGCGGAATCGCCCGCCATCCGGCACTTCGACGGCGTCAGCGCCTTCCCGTACGACCCGGCGTGGGTCCTGGAGGCGGCCTACACCCCCGTGTCCGGCGCCCGCCGCGTCGCGTTCGAGCATCTGAGGGACAACGGCGGCACCCGTGAGCTGGTCGTCCCGGGCGACATCACGCTCACCGTCGACGGCCGCGAGTACACCCTCAGCGCCTTCGACGACGACGGCACCCTGCTCCTCGTCCTCGGCGACCCCACGAACGGGGACACCACCTACGGGGCCGGCCGTTTCCTGTTCGTACGGCGTACCGAGGACGACAACCGGGTGATCCTCGACTTCAACCGGGCCTTCGTGCCGCCCTGCGGGTTCTCCGATCAGTACAACTGTCCGATGCCGCCGCGGCAGAACCGCTTCCACCTGGCCGTCCAGGCCGGTGAGAAGCTTCCCCTCTTCCGCGACGGCTTCCCGGACCGGCACTGATCGACCCTCCACACTGAATCCCGCAACACCGGGCAGCTCCCGGCAGCACCCCCGCGGCTCCTCGTAGCGAAGGCACCTGAACCCATGAGCAAGAACAGCAGGACCAGAGCGTCCCTCTACGGCACCGCCACCGTGGCCACCCTCGCCCTCGGCCTCACCGCCTGCGGCGGCGGCTCCGGCGGCAGCGCCTCGTCCGGCACCTGGGACAAGAACGCCACCGTCAACATCGGCTCCCTCTACGAGCCGCAGAACCTCGACAACACCGCGGGCGGCGGCCAGGGCGTCACCGAGGCCCTGAACGGAAACGTCTACGAGGGCCTGTTCAAGCTCACGGACGACGGCAAGGTCGAGAAGCTCCTCGCCCAGAACCACGAGGTGAGCAAGGACGGCCTCACCTACACCTTCACCCTGCGCGACGGCGTGAAGTTCCACAGCGGCAAGGAACTGACCAGCGCGGACGTCAAGTACAGCCTGGAGAAGGTCCTCGGGAAGGACTCGCAGTCCGCCCGCAAGAGCAACCTCGAAGTCGTCAAGGACATCGCCACCCCCGACGCGAGGACCGTCAAGGTCACCCTGTCGAAGAAGTCGATCTCCTTCGTCTACAACCTCTCCTACGTCTGGATCATCAACTCCGAGGCCAAGAACCTCAAGACGACCGAGGACGGCACCGGCCCGTACAAGCTCGCCAAGTGGACCCGCGGCTCCGCGCTGAGCCTCGACCGCTTCGCCGGCTACTGGGGCGACGCCGCCGCCAACAAGAAGGCCGTCTACCACTACTACAAGGACGCCTCCGCGCTGAACAACGCGCTGCTGACCAACGCCGTCGACGTGGTCACCAGCGAGCAGTCGCCCGACGCCCTGGAGCAGTTCAAGAGCAACAAGAACTACAAGGTCAACGACGGCGACTCCACCACCAAGCTGCTCCTCGCCTTCAACGACAAGGCCAAGCCCTTCACGGACGTCAAGGTCCGCCAGGCCGTCTCCGCGGCCATCGACGACAAGAAGCTCCTCGATTCCGTCTGGGGCGGCTACGGCAAGCTCATCGGTTCGATGGTCCCGCCGACCGACCCCTGGTACGAGGACCTCACCGACGTCAACGCGTACGACGTCACCAAGGCCAAGAAGCTGCTCGCCGAGGCCGGCTACGCCAAGGGCTTCTCCTTCACCCTCGACACGCCGAACTACGACCCGCACCCCACGGCCGCGACCTTCATCAAGTCGCAGCTCGCCAAGGTCGGCATCACCGTCAAGATCAACACGATCACGCCGGACGAGTGGTACACGAAGGTGTACAAGAACCACGACTTCACGGCCACGCTCCAGGAGCACGTCAACGACCGCGACCTGGTCTGGTACGGCAACCCCGATTTCTACTGGGGCTACGACGACAAGCAGGTCACCCAGTGGGTCGAGCAGGCCGAGGAGGCCTCCACGACCGAGGAGCAGACCGAGCTGCTGAAGAAGGTCAACGAGAAGACGGCCGAGGACGCGGCCAGCGACTGGCTCTACCTCTACCCGCAGATCGTCGTCGCCAGCAGCAAGCTCTCCGGCTACCCGCTCAACGGCCTGAACTCGCAGTTCTACGCCTACGACATCAAGAAGAAGGGCTGATGGGGCGCTATCTCCTGCGCCGCCTCGCGTTCCTCCTGGTGTCGCTGGCCCTGGCGAGCGTGGTGCTCTTCGTCCTGCTGCGCCTGCTCCCCGGCGACCCGGCCAACGCGCTCACCTCGGTGGGCGCCAGTCCGGAACAGATCGCCGCGGCCCGCCACTCCATCGGCTCCGACCGTCCGCTGCCCGAACAGTTCACCCACTGGCTCGGGCAGCTGACGAGCGGTGACCTCGGCACGTCCTTCGTCAGCTCGCTGCCGGTCGGCCCCGAGGTCAGCGCCCGGCTGAACGTCACCGTCCCGCTGACGCTGGCCGCGTTCGTGCTGGCCGTCGTCATCGCCGTACCGGTCGGCTTCGTGGCCGCGTACAAGCGCCACACCTGGTACGGGGCGGTGCTCAGCGGGATCTCCCAGCTGGGCATCGCCGTGCCGGTGTTCTGGCTCGGCATGATCCTCATCGCCGTGTTCGCGCTGAACGCGGGCTGGCTGCCCTCCGGCGGCTTCCCGCAGGACGGCTGGGACGCACCCGCCGAAGCCGTCCGCTCGCTCGTCCTGCCCGTGGTCACCATCGCGCTCGTGATGGGCGCCTCCCTGATCCGGTACGTGCGTTCCGCCACCCTCGACGTCCTCGGCAGCGACTATCTGCGCACCGCCCGCGCTCTGGGCGCGTCCTTCCCGCGGGCCATGTGGCGGCACGGGCTGCGCAACGCCTCCGTCCCCGTGATCTCCATCCTCGGGATCGAACTCGCCTCGACCCTGCTCGGCGCGGTCGTCGTCGAGTCGGTGTACGCGCTGCCCGGCCTCGGCTCGCTGCTCGCCACCGGTATCGCCCAGCACGACTACCCGGTCGTCCAGGGCGTCCTGTTCGTCTCGACCCTCGCCGTGCTCCTGATCGGCTTCGCCGCCGACCTGGTCCAGCGGATCATCGACCCGCGGCTGCGCGGACGGCTCTCCGGAGGTTCCCGATGACCCTGCCGGCCGCCCCGCTCAAGGAGACCGAGCCCACGGAGTCGACGACACCGGTCTCCCGCCGCCGCCGTTCCGTCACGCTGCTCGCGGGCTGCTCGCTGACCGCCCTGATCGTGCTGCTCGCCCTCGTCTCGCTCGTCTGGCTGCCCTACGACACCGACGACACCTCCGGCGGCCGGCTCGCGGGCCCCGGCGACGGACATCTGCTCGGTACGGACAAGCTGGGCCGGGACCTCCTCACCCAGCTGATGACCGGCGCCCGTATCGCCGTGCAGGCCGGTCTCGGCTCGGTCGCCATCGCCGCGCTCGTCGGGGTCACCCTCGGCGTGCTCGCCGCGTTCGCGCAGGGCTGGCTCGACGACACCCTCGCCGCGTTCCTCGACATCCTCATCGCCTTCCCGACGCTGCTGCTCGCGATGCTCGTCGTCGCCGCCCGCTCGGCCACCCTCGGCTCCGCGATCCTCGCCATCGGCCTCGCCCAGAGCGCGGTGGTCGCCCGCCTCGTACGGATCCTCGTCAAGCGGGTCCTGGCGCAGGACTACGTCACCGCCGCCCGGACCTCGGGCACCTCCTGGCCGCGTACGGTCGCGGCGCACATCCTGCCGAACATCTGGCCCACCCTCGTGGTGAACCTGGCCCTCCAGTTCGGCCTCGCCGTGCTCGCCGAGGCCGGACTGTCCTACCTCGGCCTCGGCGCCCCGCCGCCCAACGCCTCCTGGGGCCGCATGCTCCAGGAAGCACAGGCCACCTTCACCACCGCACCCGCGGGCGCGCTGGCCCCCGGCATCCTGCTGGTCGTGCTCGTCGTCGGCGTCAACCTCGTCGCCGACGGACTGCGCGACACCCTCGACCCGGCCACGAGAAGGAGGCGGACATGACCTCACCCGGCCCCCTCCTGGACGTACGCGGCCTGACCGTGCGCACCGACGACGGCCGCACCCTCGTCGACGACCTCTCCTTCACCGTCGGCAGCGGCGAACGGCTCGGCCTGATCGGCGAGTCCGGCTCCGGCAAGTCCCTGACCACCCTCGCCCTGCTGGGCCTGCTGCCCGACGGCATGACCGCCACCGGCAGCGTCGAACTGGCCGGCACCCAGATCGTCGGCGCCCCCGAGAAGCGCCTCACCGCCGTACGCGGCCGGGACGCGGCCGTGGTCTTCCAGGAGCCCCTGACCGCCCTCGACCCGCTGATGCGCATGGGCCGCCAGATCGCCGAGCCGCTGGCCCGCAGGACCGGCCTCAAGGGCCGTGACCTGCGCACCGCCGTCACCGACGCGCTCGTACGGGTACGGCTGCCCGAGCCCGACCGCATCGCCCACGCCTTCCCGCACGAGATCTCCGGCGGCCAGCGCCAGCGCGTCGCCCTCGCCATGGCGCTGGCCTGCGAACCGAGCCTGCTCGTCGCCGACGAACCCACCACCGCGCTCGACGTCTCCGTCCAGGCCGAGATGCTGGACCTGCTCGACACCCTCGTCCGCGAACGCGAGATGGCCGTGCTGTTCGTCAGCCACGACCTCGCCGTGGTCGCCAAGGTGACCGACCGGGTGCTGGTGCTGAAGGACGGACGGGCCGTCGAGGAGGGCCCCGTCCTGGACGTCGTCACCGCGCCGAAGGCCGAGTACACCCGGGCCCTCGTCGCGGGCGCCCGGAAACTGGAGTCCGCCCTGGACCTGAGGAGCCCGCGATGACCCCCGAGCCGAAGCCCACGGACGGGGCGCGGGCGACACCCGTGCTGGAGCTCACGGACGTGGCCGTACGCTACCGGGGCGCCGCCGCCGACGTCGTACAGGGCGTGTCCCTGGCCATCGAGCCGGGGCAGTCGCTGGCCCTCGTGGGGGAATCCGGCGCCGGGAAGACGACGCTGCTGCGGATCCTGCTGGGACTCGCCCGTCCCACCGCCGGTACCGTCCGCTTCGACGGCGAGCCCCTCGCCCCGCGCGACCGGCGGCAGATGCGCCGCTTCCGGCGGGGTGTCCAGTGCGTGTTCCAGGACCCGTACTCCTCCCTCGACCCCAGCCGCCGCGTCGCCGCGATCGTCGCGGAGCCGCTGCGCTCCCTGGGGCTCGACTCCCGGACGACCGCCGCGCCGAAGGTGGCCGCCGCGCTGGAACGGGTCGGGCTTCCGGCCGACGCGGCCTCCCGCTACCCGCACGAGTTCTCCGGCGGCCAGCGTCAGCGCATCGCGATCGCCCGCGCCATCGTGTGCGACCCGCGCGTACTGCTCGCCGACGAACCCGTGAGCGCGCTCGACGTCACCACCCGGGTCAAGGTCGTCGACCTGCTGGCCGAACTGAAGGAGGAGCGGCGGCTGACCCTCGTCATGGTCTCCCACGACCTGTCGGTCGTCGCCTCCCTGTGCGAGCGCACGGCGGTACTGGAGAGCGGCCGGCTCGTCGAACAGGGCGCCACGGACCAGGTGTTGGGCGACCCCGCCCACCCGTACACCCGGCGCCTGATCGACAGCGTGCCGCGGCTGCCGGTCTGAGCGGGGCACCGCACGAACAGCCGCCGCACGAGCAGCCACCGCACGACGGTCCCGGTCAGGCGCCCGTGCCGCCCAGCGCGGGCGTCGGGGCAAACCGCACGGGCAGTTCGGTGAGGCCCCGCAGCCACGGTGACTGACGGCGCTTCAGGGACTCCGCCGGTACGGCGAGGTCGATGTCGGGCAGCCGGTCGAGGACGACCTCGATCCCCGTCCGCGCGATGACCTCCGCCACCTCCTGTGCGGGGAAGGGGCAGCGGTGTTCACCGTGACTGAAGGAGAAGTGCGCGTTGTTGCCGCCCGTCAGAGCGGCGTGGTCGGCGCGGATGTGCGGGTCCGAGTTGGCGGCCTGGAGCCCGAGGAGCAGCAGGTCGCCGGTGTTGATGCGGACGCCGCCGAGGTGGGTGTCGCGGGTGGCGTAGCGGCCGGGCATGTTCTGGGTCGGGGTGTCCTCCCAGAGGACCTCGTTCATGGCCTCGGTGACACTGCTCCGGCCGCCGAAGAGGGAGGCCGCGAAACGGGCGTCGGTGAGCATGAGGTGGAGGGAGTTGCCGATCCAGTCGGCGGTGGGCTGATGGCCCGCCGACAGCAGGATCATGATGTCCTGGACGATCTCCTCGTCGCTGAACCCGCTCCGGTCGGCCAGGATGCGGGAGGCGACGTCGTCGCCGGGCGCGATGCGCTTCTCGGCCACCAACTGCTGGGCGGCGGTGTACAGATGCTGCTCGCCCGCCAGCGCCCGGTCCCCCGCGTCGATCATGTCGGTGAGGGAGGCGACCAGCGCCGTGGCCTTGGTGTCGTTCCAGCCGTAGATACGGGCCAGGACGCGGGCCGGGAGCAGCTTGGCGTACTGGCCGATCAGATCGCCGCTGCCGGCGGCGCAGAAGGAGTCGATCAGCTCGTCGGCGAACTGCTCGGCGTGCGCCCGCAGTTCGGAGGGGTCGACGCCGTCCAGAGCGTTGCTCAGCATCGCGGAGCGGGTACGGTGCCGTTCGCCGACGGTGTAGAGGATGGACGGCTGCTTGCGCCCGATGACCGGCGCCAGGGGCCAGTCCTCGGGAATGTTGTCCCACTGGTTCCACAGCTCGGAGTCCCGGCTGAAGAGCCCCGGGTCGCTGGTGACCTGGTGCAGTTCACGGTAACCGAGCACCAGCCAGGCGGGGATGTCGCCGTCGAGGAGGACCGGTGCCACCGGGCCGTGCTTGCGCCGCATCTGCCGGTACAGCTCGGCCGGTTCCTCGTGCGAGCGCGGACCGCGCAGGGGGATGGGACTCACACCAGCTCCTGAGGCGAGTTGCGCACATGATCGGTGTGCAGTCGGTGGACGTACTCGACCAGGGTGATCAGGACCTGCTTGCTGGACTCGCGCGAACGGGCATCACAGCCGATCAGCGGGACGTGCGCGTCCAGGTCGAGGGCCTGGCGGATCCGCTCGGGAGAGTGCGCGGGGCCGCCGAAGTCGTTGCAGGCGACGACGAACGGGGTGCCGTGCTTCTCCAGGCGGTCGATCGCGTACCAGGAGTCGTCGATGCGCCGGGTGTCGACGAGGACGACCGCTCCCAGGGTCCCGGAGAAGAGGCGGTCCCACAGGAACCAGAAGCGCTGCTGGCCGGGCGCCCCGAACAGGTAGAGCACGTTGCGGGCGTCGAGGGTGATGCGGCCGAAGTCGAAGGCGACGGTGGTCGCGGTCTTGGCGCCGACGCCGGTGAGATCGTCGACGTCCGCTCCCGCCTGCGTCATCGTCTCCTCGGTGTTCAGCGGGCGGATCTCGCTGACCGAGCGCACCAGGGTGGTCTTGCCCACTCCGAAGCCGCCCACGACCACGATCTTCAGTCCGTTGTCGGCGGATGCGCTCAGGGGAGCGCTCGCTCTAGAGATTACGGAGTCCAACGAGCACCTGCTCCAGGATGTCGAGGTCGGGTAGGGCCTGCTGCCGGCGGGGGTGACGGGCGCTGACGCGGCCCGCGGCCAGGAGGTCGGACAGCAGGATCTTGGTGATGCCGACCGGCAGCCGCAGTTCGGCGGCGATCTCCACGACCGCGGTGGGGCGTTCGGTCATCCGCAGGATCGCCGCGTGCTCGGACTGCATGCCGGGCACGGGGTCGCACTCGGCGATCACGAGGGTCACCAGGTCCAGAGGGCTGTCCGCGCCGACCCGGCTGCGCCCCGAGGTCAGGGTGTAGAACCGGTCGGGAGCGTCGTCCCTGCCCGGCCTGCCGGCGTACGCGGTCATGAGGCCCGGGGCGGGGCCGTCAGGTGTTCGCCGAGTTGCTCGATCAACTCGCTCATGTTGTGTCCGATGAGGCCCGCGTCGGCGTCCTCGTCCGTGACGACGGCCAGATGCGCGCCCTGGCCCGCCTCGACGATGAACAGCACGCCGCCGTAGAACTCGGCCATGGCCGTACGGACGCCGCCGGTGCCGTCGCCGAACTCCACCGAGGCGCCGTGCGACAGGGACTGGATGCCGGCGGCTATCGCGGCGAGCTGGTCGGCCTGGTCCGCGGAGAGTTCCGGGGTGCGGCACAGTTTCAGGCCGTCACGGGAGAGCACGAGCGCGTGCCGTGCGCCCGGGGTGCGCTTGAGCAGGCCCTCGATGAGCCACGTGAGTTTGTCGTCGGCGGTCGTCGTGCCGGTCATGAGGTGGTGTCGCCTTCCGGGTGAGACTGCGGGGGGACGGAGGATCTCGGGCGGGGAGCGTGCGGGCGGTGGTACCGGGGGTGGCGGCGGCGGACCGGGCGGCCGGTACGGTCCCGGCCGTCACGGTCGTTCCGGTCGTTCCGGTCGTTCCGGCAGGGGCCGCCGTCGGACGAGGAGTTGTCGGGCGTCGGCCTCAGCCGCTCATGGGGGCGGGTGGGGACTGACCGGTGTCGGGTGCGGTGGGGCTGGCACTGGCCCCGGCGGGCGCGGTGCCGGCACCGGGCTCGGCACCTGGCGCGGGTGCGGGTGCGGGTGCGGTGCCGGTGCCGGTGCCGGACGGTTGGTCCGCCGTACCCGCAGTACCCGCCGTGTCCGCCCCGGCCGTAGCGCGCTGCTCGGCAGCGGCGGGAACCCCGCGCACGGCTTGGCGGAAGCTGCCGAAGCGGGCGGCGCGTACCTGTACGTCCACGGCGGCCGGCGCGGTGTGCGGTGTGGCGGAGTGCGCCGCCACACGCGCCCGCTCGGCCTCGGCCTCGGCGAGGGTCCGTCCGCGGCGGCGCCGGGGCAGATCCTCCACCGACTCCTCCTCACCGGTGGCCGGGCCAGGGGTGCCGGAGGGGGCAGGCGTGCCAGGGGTGCCGGAGGTGGCGAATGCGTGCGCGGGGGCGGGGGCTGGGGCGGAAACGAGGTGCCGGCCGGGCGCGAGAGCCCGTGCCGCGTCGGCCCCCTTCTCCGGAACGGGTGCCACGGACCCACCGTGGCGCCGGGGCAGTTCCGGGACCGCGGGCGCGGTCGTGGTGCCCGCGGTGGCCGACGGCTTCCCGGCGGCCGGCACCTCCGGGGTGCGGTCGGCCGACGGGATCGAGGTGCCCTGGACGACGAGGATGTCCTGCGGAACGAGCAGCAGAACGCCGGTGCCGCCGCGGGCCGAGGGACGGAAGGAGATCTTGAGGCCGTACCGGTGGGCGAGCCTGCCGACGACGGCGAGGCCCAGCCGGGTGCCGGTGAGACCGCCGAGTTCGCTGCCCCGGCCGGTGACCGCCTCCTCGGCGCGGCGCAGTTGCAGGTCGCTCATGACCAGGCCGCTGTCCTCGACGGACACGATGACACCGGCCGGCACCTCCTCCACGTAGACGTGCACCTCCGCGGTCGGCGGGGAGAAGTTCGCGGCGTTGTCGAGCAGTTCGGCCAGCGCGTGCATCACGGCCTCGGCGGCGTGCCCGGCGACGGCGGCCTGACTGGCGGAGTGGACCCGGACCCGCTGGTAACTGCCGATCCGGCCCATGGCGCCACGCAGGATGGACTCCATGCCGATCGGCCGGGCCCAGCGTCGGCCCGAGCGGGCCCCGGTCAGCACCGCGAGGGAGTCCGCGAGCCGGCCGGCCTGCGCGGTGCGGTGGTCGAGGTGGAGGAGGTCGGCGAGGACGTCCTCGTCGGCGTGCCGCTCCTCCATGGCCCGCAGGTCCGCGAGCATCGCGGTGGCCACGGCCTGCATGCGCCCCGCCGCGTTGGCGGTGGCGGAGACGGCGGCGGTGCGCGAGGCGTTCGCCTCCCGCAGCAGCGCCGTGAGCTGCGCGTTCTCCTCGGCGAGCCGGGCACTCTTCGTGCTGTGCTCCCGGGCGAGATGGTCGCGTTCGGCAGTCAGCGAATCGGCGAGCCGGGCGTGCTCCGCGCCCTGTTCCTGAACGATGCGGGCGCGTTCGGCGGCCAGCGAGTCGGTCAGCCGGGCGTGTTCCTGGGCCAGTTCCGCCGTCAGGCGGGCCCGCTCCCTCTCCAGCTCACCCGTCAGCCGCACGCGTTCGAGACGCGTGTCCTCGGTCAGCCGGACACGTTCCTGGAGCATCCGGCCGACGTCCTGGGTCAGCGTCTCCAGCCGCCGGCGCATCGTCCGGCCGGACAGGACGGCGTACACGGCCACGACGACGGCCACGCACAGCAGGAGGCCCGCCGCGCTGCCGCCCAGGGCGAGAGGCAGGCGCACGCCGGGCGGCGCGATGACGACCGCACCCGCGACCGCGAGCCCGGACAGTACCGCCGTGAGCACGAAAGCCGTCAGCAGGCCGCGGGTGGCGGGCCGTTCGCCCGGGTGCGTGGGGGAAGTCATCGCTCGTTTCCTCGGTCGGTTCCGAGGGCGTTCACCGTGATCTCGGATGGCCTTCGGGTCGGTTCCTCGGGACAAGTCCCTGCGGCAGGCTGCCAGTAGTTTTTCGGCTCACTACATACAGGTGTGAGCCTTCACCTCTGCGCATCTGGCGGTCACTATATGGGACTTTACGATCACAGTGAAAAGGTCTTGGTCTTACTTTTCACATCTACACACACGTGTAACCAACGCGAACAGGTCGGACCCGAGAGAAGCGGCCCGGGATCGGAGGTGGCTGAAAGAGGTTCGTCCGGTCAGCGATACCGAGGGCGTCCTCGCCGGGCGACAAGCCGGCATCGGCGGACCCGGTCGTTCAAGAGGGCGCGCACTGGTTGCCTCTTGAACGCTTTCTTCGTCCTGTCGGTGTCCGGCCCTAGCGTGTGCACGTGACCCAACTCCCCCATCAAGCAACCGACTTGAGCCCATCGGCCGGGCACCCGCACACAGCCGGACCCCCTCTCGCCCCGCGGAGCACAGCCGCGGACGCAGACGCTGAGGCAGACGTAGACGCTGAGGCAGACGCAGAGACAGAGGCAGCAGCGGACGACGGAAAGGACGAAGGCGGCACGATGAGACTGGTCGAACTCGTGGAGGCCGGCGACCTCGCCGGAGTGGTCCGGGAGCTGGGCGCCCTGCCGCCGGAGCGGCGCGGGGCGTGCGCGGCCGGGCTGAAGGCCCACCGCGAGACGATCGCCCGGCGGGTGAACACCGCGGAGGTGAAGGCATGCCTGTTCGCCGCCGAACTGGGCTGCCAGGTCACCCCCGGGGCCGCGGCGGCCTGGCTGCTGACGTACCGGTACTTCAAGGTGGACACCTGGACGGTGGACGTCCTGGACCTGTATCCCGTCGCCTGGCGCGCCGAGCTGGTGGCACGGCTCGGCGACAGCGTGACGGCCTCGGACACGGTGTATACGATCACCGAGCACCTCGTCCATGACACCGGCTGCCCGCTGCCGGCCTCCCGGAAGTTCGTCCTGGCCTGGCTCTCCAACCGCGCGAACGACCGGGAGCGGCCCGCGCGGGTACTGGGCGGAGTGCCGGGCGGCGACCTCCTGGAGCGGCTGCGCGCGGACGCCTTCACCCCGAAACTCGTACCCCTGGCCGTGGAGAGACCGGGGCGGGTCGTCTTCGGCCGTCCGGGGTGGCTGCTGGAAACTCTCGTCGCCCTCACCGCCGAGGGGTTCGCCGACCGTGACGAGCTGGTCGACAACCTCTTCGCGGACCTGGCCGCCGATCCGCCGGACGGCGCCCAGGCGGCGGCCCTGCTGGAGACACTCGCGCTCACCCCGGCCGAACACGCCCGGGTGGCCCCCGCACGGGCCGCGCTGGCCGGACAATTCCTCGGGCGCCTGCCGGCCGACGGCACACGCATGGAGACCGCGCCCTTCCTTGAGTTCCTGCGGGCCCTGAACTGCACACCGGCCGAGAACGCACTCCTGGTACGGGACCATCTGGCGCTGCTCGACGGGTCGTTGCCGGTGGCCGCCCACGCCCAGGAGATCCTGACCGGCCTGGACGAGTCGGGCCTGCTGGAGCCCGGCGTACTCACCGAGGTGTGCGAACGGGTCCTGCCACGCCCCGAGAAGAAGCTGGTCCGCGCGCAACTGACCTGGCTCGACCGCGCGATCCGGCGGGACCCGGCGCGCGCGGACAGGCTGCTCGTCGACCTGTCCATCGCCGTCGAGCACCGGGACCTGGCGATACAGGAGCGCGCACTGGACCTGACGGCTCGTCACCTCCGTTCTGCCGGGGAGTCGGTGCTGCCGGAACTGAGGAAGGCCGCCGAACGACTCGGCCCCGGACTCGCGGCGCGGGCCGCCGAGTTGTTCGGCCTGCCCGGCGTACACGAGGACCTGGGCGGCACGCCGGAGGCCGTCGCCACCGAGTCGTACGCGGACACGCTGCCCCCCGTGCCGGTTCCGAGCCCGGTGCCGGGGCCCATTCCGACGGCCACCGAGGTCGCGCAGGAGGTCGCGGCGGTCGTCGCGGGCGACCAGGACGTGGCGGCCTTCGAACGCGCCCTCGACGGACTGGTCCGCCACGCCCACGTGGACCGGCCCGCACTGTCCGACGCACTGGAACCGGTCATGCGCAGCCGACCGAAGGACGCCTACGACTGGGTGCCGGCGGACCTCTACGACGTGGCGGCCGCGGTACGGGGCGACGAACCGCGGTCACGCGTCGGCCTGCTGCACCGGGTCGTCCACCTCGGGCGGACCCGCCCGAGCAGCAGCTTCTCCCTGGCCGGCTCGATGCTCGCCGCACGGCTGGCCGAGGCGATGGAGATCGTCGAGTCCGGCACACAGCCGTTCCTGCTGGCCGTGCCCACCCTCTCCACCGGCGCGCTGAACGCCGCCGTCCTGCTGGAACGGATCTCCGCGCTCGACGCACTCGGTATCGACGACCCGGCCCCGGTCGACCTGGCCCAGGCCCTGCTGCGGGTCACCCCGACGACGGACGGCGAGGTGCTGCGCGCGGCCGGGGCTCTCGACTCCCCCGCCGGCCGGCGGCTGGCGCACTGGCTGCGCGTGGGCGGGCTTCCGCACCAGGACTCGGAGCCGAAGGGCTGGCCCCACTGCAAGCCGCCGAAGCCCGCCTCGCAGGGCTGGTGGACGCCCGCGCGGCCGGGGGCGGCCGTCGACCCCGGGTTCCCGTTGGCCGCGGCGGCGCTGGTCGGGCCGTACGTCGGCAACAAGGGCCTCGCCGACCCGATCCGGCCGTTCTGGGTGGCCCAGTTGCCGCACCACCGCGAGGAGTTGATGGCGCGGGACTACTTCGAGCCGCGTACGTCCCAGACGGCGTGGCCGCGCGTCCTGCCGCTCGTCGCGGAGTCCGGCGGCCCGGCGGGTTGGTCGGTGCACCTGGCCGTGGCCTTCGGCCTGATCTGGCGCATGGACACCAACGCGGTGGTGGACGCCCTGCTCGTCCTGGCCGCGCGAGGGCAGTTGGACAGCGGGCTGCTCGGACGGCAGCTGGAGGCGTTACTGAACGACGAGTGGCCCAGCGCGAGCCGGGCGGCCGAGTCGCTGCGGTTCGCCGCCGAGACGGGTGCGTACGCGACCGTGTGGTCCGTCCTGGCGGCGGCCCTGCCCGGCCTGCTGCGGGACACGCCGGTCCGGGGCGTGGGCGACCTGCTGGCGCTCGCGGTGGAATGCGTGTCGCGCTGCGGTGCGAAGGGCGCGATCCCCGAGGTCACGACAACGGCGGACCGCAAGGGGTCGAGCTTGCCGGTGCGGAACGCGCGGCTGCTGAGGGACGCGCTGCGCTGAGGGCCGTGTGGCGACCGGCGATCCTGCCCATGGGTGGGCGGGACCGCCGGGCCCCGGCCCCGGGGGCGGGAGCCGTCGCCCCCGCTCCCCCTCCCGAGGCCGGGGACCGGAGCCGGGACCGGGACCGAGGCCGGGACCGGAGCCGGGAGTTCGGGCCCCGCTCCGGAGCCCCGGGCGGACGGCTGGGACGCGGGGCCCCTCGCCGGGCCCCGCCGCCGGGAAGTACCCGTGGGACGTCCGGGCTCCTGGGCCACGGGCTGTCCCGTACCCAGGGAGACGGACCCCGCTCCGGCGCGCGTCCAACCTGGCGGGGCACGGGCGTGCCGTCGCCCGACCCCGGCGCGGGGCGCACCCCGTGGGACACGCCCCGCCTCGGAACCCATCCGGACTACCCCGGCACCGAAGTCCCCTCGCCCGACCTCGGCAGCCGGGGCGTATCCCGGGGGTCACACCCCACTCCGGAGCCCGTCCGGACTACCGGGGCGCGGATGCCCCCGCCCCCACACCGGGCCGTACCCCCCCCGTGGGCCGAGGCGCGGCTATCCCCGGCCCCGACGCCGGGGCGTACCCCCGTGGGACATCCCCTGCCCCGGAACACATCCGGACTACCGGAGCGCGGGTACGCCCAGGCGCCAACACCGGGGCGTACCCCGGTGGGACACACCCCCTCCGGAGTCCGTCCCGGCTACCGGAGCGCGGGTGTCCCCGGCGTCGGCGCCAGGACGTACCCCGTGCCCGTGGGACGCACCCGCGCTCCGGAGTCCGCCCGGACTACCGGGGCGCGGGTGTCCCCGGTGTCGGCGCCGGGGCGTACCCCGTGGGGCGGGTGGTGAAAACCCCCCGGCCCTGCGTGCGGCTTCGCAGGCGTGTCGCGTAGCCGAACAGTTCGGCCAGGGGCACCGTGGCTGTGACGATTGCCGCACCCGCCCGCGTGGCCGATCCGGTGACCCGGCCGCGCCGTGCCGCCAGGTCGCCGAGGACCCCGCCGACGGCCTCGTCGGGAGCGGTGACCGTGACCTCGACCACCGGTTCCAGCACCGCCATCGCGCTGGCCCGCAGCGCCTCGCGCAGGGCCAGCCGTCCGGCCGTCCGGAACGCCATCTCCGACGAGTCCTTCGCATGGGTCGCCCCGTCCCGCAGGACGACCCGCAGCCCGGTCACGGGATGCCCGCCGAGCGGACCCTCGCCCAGCGCGTCCCGGCAACCGGCCTCGACGGCTCGTACGTACTCCTGCGGTACCCGGCCGCCGACGACGGCCGACCGGAACTCGAACCCGGTCACGCTGCCCCCGTCCTCCCGTTCGGCGTCGACCTCCAACGGCTCCACGTCCAGCACGACATGGGCGAACTGGCCCGCCCCGCCGTCCTGTTTGACATGCCGGAAGACGAGCCCGGCGACTCCGCGTACGACGGTCTCCCGGTAGGCCACCCTCGGCCGGCCGACCCGGACGTCCAGCCCCTGGGCGCGGCGGATCTTCTCCACCGCCACCTCCAGATGCAGTTCGCCCATGCCGGACAGCACGGTCTGCCCGGTCTCGTCGTCGGTCCGCACCACCAGCGACGGATCCTCCTCGACAAGCCGTGCCAGCGCGGCCACCAGACGATCCGTGTCCGTGCTCGTCCGGGCCTCGACCGCCACCGAGACGACGGGCTCGGCGGTGGCCGGCGGTTCGAGGACGAGCGGGGCCCCGGGCGCGCACAGGGTCGATCCCGCGCGGGCGGACTTGAGTCCGACCACGGCGACGATGTCCCCGGCCATGGCCAGGTCCAACTGGGCGTGCCGGTCGGCCTGGACCCGCAGGATCCGGCCGATCCGTTCGGTGCGCGTCCCACTCGCGTCCCGCACGGCCACCACGTCTCCCTTCCGGATCGTCCCGGAGTACACCCGCAGAAAGGTCAGCCGCCCGGTGGCGGTGGAGTGCACCTTGAACGCCAGGGCCGCGAGCGGGGCGTCCGGATCGGTGGCCCGCACCTGTTCGGCACCGTCCAGCGTGCCGCGTACGGCGGGCACGTCCGACGGCGAGGGCAGGTACGCGACCACGGCGTCCAGCAGCGGCTCGATGCCCCGGTTGCGGTAGGCCGAGCCGCAGAGCACGACCACACCCTCACCGGTACGGGTCAGGTCGCGCAGCGCGCCCGCGAGGGTCTGCGGGGAGAGGCCCGCCGGCGTACAGAACTCCTCCAGCGCACCGGGGTGGAGTTCCGCGACGGCCTCCTCCAGCAGCCGTCGCCGCCGGCCCGCCTCCTCCGACAGGGCTTCGGGTACGGGCCCTTCCTCGACCCCGCCGATCCCTTCGGCGCTCTCGGCACTCTCGGCCCAGACCAGCGCCCGCATCCGCACCAGGTCGACGACTCCGCGGAACCCGTCCTCCGAGCCGATGGGCAACTGCACGACCAGCGGCGCCGGATGCAGCCGTTCCCGGATGGACGCGACCGCCGAGTCGAGGTCGGCCCCGGCCCGGTCCAGCTTGTTGACGAAGGCGATCCGCGGCACGCCGAACCGGTCGGCCTGCCGCCACACCGACTCGCTCTGCGGTTCGACCCCCGCGACGGCGTCGAACACCGCCACCGCCCCGTCCAGCACGCGCAGCGACCGTACGACCTCGTCGGAGAAGTCGACGTGCCCCGGAGTGTCGATCAGGTTGATCCGGTGCCCGTCCCAGTCACAGCTGACGGCGGCGGCGAAGATGGTGATCCCGCGGTCGCGTTCCTGGGAGTCGAAGTCGGTGACGGTCGTGCCGTCATGGACCTCACCACGCTTGTGCGTGGTCCCGGTGACATACAGGATCCGTTCGGTGACGGTGGTCTTGCCCGCGTCGACGTGGGCGAGGATGCCGAGATTGCGGACGGCACCCAGCGGGTCGTCGGGATGCGAGAAGCGAGGGTCGAGAGGGTGGAGTTCGGTACGCACGGCCCAGGGCCTTCCAGGACTACTGATCCGGATGGGGTCGGCGCGATTCCCGTACGAAGCGTCAAGTGACGTGTGAGCCCGCAGAAAGACGTACGCAGGTCAGGGTCAGACGTTCGGAACGGGCATCCGGTGCGGGCCGCGCAGCACGCACCGGCTCCGCGAAGACACGAGGATCACCTCGTACCGCGACAGAGGAACGACGACAGCGGTGCGGTACCGCATGGCCGGGCTCCTCTCAGTGGTCACGGGGGCGCGTCGCGGTGGTGTGCGGCGCGTGTTGTGGGGCGAGTGTAGGGAACCGAACTGGCCCGGCGCACCGGGTTATTCGCGTCCGGGCTCCACGATCCCCGGCTCGAAGGTCCCGGGCTCCACAGCCCCGGCCTCGACGATCTTGGGCTCCACAGCCCCGGGCTCCACGATCCTGGGCTCCGCAGTCCTGGGCTCCGCGGTCCCGGGCTGTCCGTCCCGCCGCTGTTCGGTGCGGGCCGGAGCGATGATCGTGGGCGCGTGCCCCTGCGGGGCGGGGCTGCCCGCCCCGAGCACCTGACAGCGGGTGAGCCCGTGCCGGGACCACAGCGCGGCCGTCCACGCGCAGAGCAGCGCGTCGACGAGGTCCTCCCGGTGCTTGTAGTCGGCCGCCCGCCGGGGCGAAGGCTCCTCGGTCAGCCGGCGGGAGACGGGATGCGAGGCGAGCAGAAGGGGCGGATCGGCGGTGGCGAGGCACGCCACCCGGCCGATCAACTCGTCGCACGCCAGCGCCCGCACCGCTCGCCAGTCGGCCGACGGTACGCGCGCCGGGCGGCGTTTGTAGGTGGGGCGCTCCAGGTCGTAGCCCAGCTCGGCCGCTCCGACGAGTGTCGTGTACGGGTAGCACTCGGACAGGACGAGGCCGCCGGCCGGCGGGCCCTGCCTGCCGTCGTCGTAGGACCAGCCCGCCTCTCGGAGCCGTTCCAGCAGGAGCACACCGGCCTGGCGGGGGGAGCCCAGGTTGGTGCTGTTCGCGCTCACCTTCCAACGGCCGTACCGCTGGCCCACCTCCCGCTCGCACCGGCGCTGACCTGCCAGGTTGTCGACGACCAGCGGCGCGTCGACGAAGACCAGGGTCGATCCGTCGACGGCCGCCCCGGCCAGCCATTCCGTCGTCTCGTCGAGGCCGCGGGTCCAGCCGCAGTCGATGACCGCGCCGGAGCCGTCGACGGCGGCGACACCCGTCTCGTTGGGCCTGCGGGTTCCGTCGTCCGCCCAGGCCAGGTCGATGCCGATGAACCGCTCGATCGGCATCTCAGGCCTCGCACGTTCCGGTGACCGTCTCGACCAGGTCCGCCAGTGCGGCCGCCACCCGGGCGAGCCCGGGTCCCGCCGGACCACCCGGCTCGGTCATGTAGACGTCGCGGCGGATCTCGATCATCAGGGCACTGACCCGCCGGTCGGTGCCGTAGTACCTCAGCGGTACGTACGTTCCGGCGAAGGGGCTGTCGACGCCCGTACCGCCGAAGCCCGCGAAGGCCTTCTCGGCGTGGGCGAGGAGGTCGGGCGGGGTGTGGAAGGCGTCGGTTCCGAGGCAGACGGGCGGGCGGGGGCCGTCGCCGTGGAGTTCGTACGGCAGCCGGTCCGTGGGATAGGAGTGCACGTCGATGATCACGGCTCGCCCGGCGGCTGCCAGCCGCTGTGTCACGGCGTCGGTCATGGCGCGGGCGTACGGGTGGAAGTAGCGTTCCAGGAGCGGTTGTTCGGTCACCACACCCGGGTGGCCGGGGCGGTCCGGGTCGTCGACCGGTCGGAGCGGTTCGCCGTGCGTGGTGCGGGTGTAGACGGCTCCCATGCCCACCGCCCGCATCTCCTCCCGTTCGTCCGGGAAGCGTTCGGGGTCGATGACCAGCCGGGACAGCCGGTTGACGAACTGCCAGGGCAGGGCGGCACATTGGACGGCGGCCTCCGCGGCGATCCGCGCGGTGTGCGAGTCGGTGATGTGGTCCAACTCCCGCTCCAGGGCGGCATCGTCGAGCACGATGCCGTTCCGTACGTCCGCGGGGACGGTCCGCGAGGAGTGCGGTACGTGCAGGATCACCGGTGAGACGGGGTCGCCCGGTTCGAGGGTGTACGGGTCCGAAGTGCCGTTCATCTAGGCACCCTTGGCCACGGTCACCGTCACGGAGAGGTCGCCGGAGTTGTCCGAGACGCAGCCGTTGTCGCCGTCGTTGATGCGCAGTTCGAGCGTGCCCCCGGCCGCCGCCTCGAAGGTCCACTGCTTCCCCACGACATGGCTCTCCTCGCCCTCCCCTGCCTCGGTGAAACGCCCGAGGAGCGCGCCGAAGGGAGCCGACTCGTTGACCTTGCAGTCGGCCGCGGCGAAGGCGAGGGACTTGTCGGTCTCGGGGTCGTAGCCGTCCGGTCCTGTCAGTGGCATCTCGGGGTCGTCCACGGTCCACTGCCCCGAGGTGAAGCGGATGGTGACCGTGTCTCCGGACTGGATGGGCGTGTCGGTGACCCGCTGCCAGCCCTCCGCGGCATGGACCACCGATTCGTTGACGACGGGCGTCGCCGGCAGGGGCGTACCGGCCGGGAGGGAGATGCCGGCTTCGCTGCCCGGTTCCTTGCCGTCCGACGCGTCGGCCTGGGCGGACCTCTCGAACGGCGGCACCCCGGCGAGGAAGAGGCCGAGACCGGTCCCCGCGAAGACGAGGGCGACCGAGGAGACCACCAGCCCCATGACCCGTCTGTCCCGCCGGACCTCGTCCCTGCGCATCAGCGCGGACGCGGTCGCGGCGTCGTACCGCGACGTGGGTGGTGCCGAGTGGTCCGTCCACGGGACGTGCTGACGGGTGCGGGTCTCCGCGTCCGCGAGGGAGGTTCCGGCCGGGATGGCGATCCGGACGGTGGCCGACGGCAGCGATCTCGGGTCGGCCGCGAGCCCCTCGGCGGCGTGCCGCAGGGCGGTCGTCGCGTCGGGGATGGAGGGCCGCTCCTCGGGCGCCTTGCGCAGCAGTGCCTCGACGGCCGGCAGCAGCGGGCCCAACCGCGCCGGGAGGTTGGGCTGTTCGTACGCGACGGCGTGCAGGGTGGCCGCGTGCGCGGGGCGCCGGAAGGGGGACGCCCCGGTGGCGGCGGTGACGAGTGTCGCGGCCAGCGACCACAGGTCCGAAGCGGGCCCGACCTCACCGCCGTTGACGCGTTCGGGCGCCATGTACTCGACGGAGCCCGCGAATTCGCCTGAGTTGGTGAGCGCCTCGCCGTCGTCGACGACGGCGATGCCGAAGTCCGTCAGGACGGCGCTGCCGTCGCGGCGCAGCAGGACATTGGCCGGTTTGACGTCCCGGTGCAGGGCTCCGGCGGCGTGCACGGCGTCGAGCGCGCCGAGCAGCTGGGCACCCAGTTCGGCGACTTTCGTGGGCTCCAACGGGCCGTTGCGTGCGATGAGTTGGGCGAGCGAGGGGCCGTCGATGAGTTCCATGACGATCCACAGCCGGTCCTCGTACTCGACGAGGTCGTGGACTCCGACCACATGCGGGTGCGGCACCCTGGCCACCACCCGCGCCTCCCGTACGGCACGGCGCAGCCATACGCGGTGGTCCTCGTCGCCCTGGGTGAAGACGTGCAGCTCCTTGGCCGCGACGTCCCGCGCGAGCAGTTGGTCGTGGGCCCGCCAGACGGTGCCCATGCCGCCCCTGCCGAGCTGGTCGGTCAGCCGGTACCGACCCGCGATCAGACGCCCGGCACCCCGTGCCGCGTGCGCCGCACCCTGCTGATCATCACTGCCGGACAACACGCCCGCCTCACGCCCCTCCCGATGGCGTCCTCGCCACCGGCCCCATGTATCACTCGAACACCGGCGAGCATAGCGGGGGGAACTGACGTCGGAACGACGGCCGAGGGAAGTGGGCCGCGGGGAGGCCGGGCCGGAGCCGGGCCGCGTCGCGGGGCGGAGCACAGGGCTACCGGACGTGCCGCACCCGTCACACCGCGGTGGTGGGGAACAGGGCGCGACATGGGTCCCATCAGCCTTCCTTTGCCGCTATCCGCGACACGTGTACGGGACAGGTTCCGGGACAACGCTCCCCTCGGTGTGGGACGTGCGGTAGCGGAAGATGATGTTCCTGGTGGGGTGATCCCTCGCCGGGAACATTCCGTCCGCACACGACCGAAGGGACTGAAGACATGCTGGTGGACCTCATCGAGACCCCCGAGCTGGCTCCGCAGACGTACCTCGACGACGAGTCGCCGCTGGTGGCCGTCGACGCACCGGAGGAGCGCGCCTGGCTCCCGTCGTACCAGGCGGTCCGCGCCGCCTGACGTCCGACGCGTTCGGTCGGCACCGGACCCGTGACGGGTCCGGTGCCGGTCGTCCCAGGTCTCACGTCCGTCATCTCGCCCGCGCCCCCGAAGGACGGTCCGTCGTTGTCCTCCTCGCTCTCCGCCGCCCAGCCGGCCTCCGCTTCCACCGACCGGCCGGGTTCGCCGGCCCCCGCCGGACCGGTCGCCGCTGAACCGGCCACCGCAGGACAGGCCACCGCAGGGCCGGCCGCCGACCGGGTGGCGCAGGCCGACACTCTGCTCTGTGCCGACCGGCAGTTCGGCGACTCCCCCGCCATCGGCGAGCGCAATCTCGCCCGGTTCCGCCTCGGCCTCACCATGCTGGCGCGGCATGACGCCGAGGCCGCGGACGTGCTGCGGGAGACGGCCGCCGCATCCGACGAACGCCTGCGCCCCCTGCTGTACGACCCCGTGCTGCGCAACTGCTTCGAGGTCGACCTCGCGCGACTGGACAGCGGCCGGTTCGAACACAGTTCGTTCGCCGCGTACGTACGCGGTCATCTGACCACCGGTGCGGTGGCGGACGCACCGGCCACGGGTACGCCGACCATGGACGCGGCGCCCTCTGACGCGGTGCCCTCCGCAGGTCCCTCCGAAGCCCTCATGCGTCCGCACCGGCCCGCCTGGCCCGGTCTCGGGGACGCCTGGGTGCTGGCCGAACCCGCACCGCAGGGTGACGCGCAGAAGCTGCTGGCCGAGCGACTCATGGAGCTGTACCGGGACGCGCTCGGCGACGGCCGGGCAGCGGGCCCCGTCGACCCGACGGACGAGACCCTCGCCGTCCTGCGGGACGGCGCGGAACTCCTCGCCACCCTGCTGCCCGCCGCCGGAGCCGGCGTGCTCGGACACGTCGGCGTGGTCGGCTTCACCAGCCGGGAGAGCGAGGAAGGTCCCCTGCAGTCCATGTCGGGCGGCGATCCGCTGCCCTCGACCGTGCTGCTCGCGCCCGAACGCTGCACGTCTCCGTGGCTCGCCGCCGAGAGCCTGCTGCACGAGGGCGCCCACCTCAAGCTCTTCGACGCGCTCCGGACGGGTTCCGTGGTCAGGAACGCCACCGAGCAGGTCCCCATCCCGTGGCGGATCGGCTCCTGGACGGTCATCCGGGTGTTCGTCGCCCTGCACTTCTACGTGCACCTGCTGGTCTTCCGGGCCGCGGCCGACACGGCAGGTGAAGCGGTCCGTGAGCGGTTCGGTCCGCCCCCGCCCGCCGAGGACCTCGACGAGCCGAGCCCGGGTACCCCCGCCGCCCTGAACGGCGCGTACCGCACCAGTGGGGAAAGGGCCCGCTACCTCGCCGAGTGCGTTCTGTCGCTGCCGGACGAGGCACTCACCGAACACGGGCACCGGTTCGCCCGCTGGCTCCTCACCGCCCTGCGCCTCGTGGACGAGGACGCCCCGCGGCCTCGTGAGCGGGCGGCCACGACTCGGCCCGCCGAACCGGGGCCCTCTCAGCAGGGCGGTCCCACAGGCGCGCTCCAGCGCGTGACGCCGGTGGACGCGTGCGCCCTGCCCGGCCTCGGGCAACTCGTCGTCAGCCCCGCGCGGTCGGCCCGGATGCACTGGCTGAACGCGCGCTCCTGGACCGTCTACTCCCTGTGCGACGGACGCGACCTCGGCTCGCTGCACACGGCCTACGCGCGCGCGGCGGGTCTCACCGCCGGCTCGGAGGAGGTCGGCCGGCAGGTCGGCGACAGCCTGCGCCTGCTCGTGGCCTCCGGCCTGGTCACCCATGACGGGTGACGCCTACACACCCACGGAGCCCGTGTCCGGATAGGTCGTCTCCAGGCCGGTCAGCCGGGCGGACACGATGGCCTCCAGCCGGTTCGACACGTTGATCTTCGGCAGGATGGCGGAGACGTAGTTGCGTACGGTCTTCTCGGATATGAACAGCTCCTGGGCTATCCGGCGGTTTCCGTAGCCGAGGGAGACCAGTCGCAGCACTTCTCGTTCCCGGTTCGTCAGGGCCGGGAACGGGAGCGTCTCGTCGGCCTCCGCCAGGCGCTTCAGCAACGTGAAGAGCTCGCTGCCGGTCCGGGGCCCCAGCGTCACGTACCCGCGTCGCACGGCTCGTACGGTACGCAGCAGGTCTCCCGTCTCCGTGTTCTTGAGCAGGTAGCCCGTGGCTCCCGCCATCAGCGCGGTCAGCAGCAACTTGTCGTCGTCGTGGTCCGGGGAGACCATGGCGACCAGCCGCAGGGGCGGGCTCTGCCGGCGCAACTGCTGAAGCAGCCCGATTCCCGCGTGGGCCGGCAGGTCGAGGTCGACGAGGACCACGTCGGGCTTCTCCTCCCGGACCGCCCGGACGCCGGCGTGCGGATCGTGGGTCCCCGCGACAACGCCGATCCCGCCGTCCTCAAGCGCGGAACGCAAGCCGCTCAGGACCAGGGGGATGCTCTCTATCAACACCACAGACGTATCGGCGTCGTGGACCTCTTCGGCCATTCTCGATCTTCCTCACACCCGGACTGGCGTGAGGCGTTACGGAGCGCTACCTCACGCCGTCATGATCAGCGTCCGGTTGCAGCGTAGAACTCCTGTCGCACGACGGGCTGTTGCGCCGCGACGGCAGTCCCGAGGACTCCGGGAAATCACGCGGTCCGGCAGGTGGGCCGTGGCGGCGGCATACGAAAAGGGCCACGACCCTCAGGTCGTAGCCCTCATCCGCGTACCGCTGTAGTGAGTGTCCGAGGGGGGACTTGAACCCCCACGCCCGATAAAGGGCACTAGCACCTCAAGCTAGCGCGTCTGCCATTCCGCCACCCGGACCAGGTGTCTGCCGCTTGTACGGGGGTGTTCCCCGTGGCGACATGGACAACAATACCAAGCTTTCGGAGTGGCTTTCACCTGCGTTTCCGCGCCTCGGCGGGGTGCCGCTCGGGGCGCGGACGACGCTCTACGACCTCACTCTGGGTGACCAACAAGCTACGGGTCGGGTGGGGACGGTCATGACATCAGAGGTCACGGCGGGGGCACGGCGGGGTCACGGCATCAGGTGGTACTCCGGGAAGTTCCCCGGCAGCCGCTCCCCCGCCGGCCCGTGCGTGACGGCGCGCACCAGCAGTTCGCCGCCCACGAACGCGCCGCGCCAGGACGCGCCGAAGCCGCCGAACAGCTCGTCGCGGTCGCCCCGGGAGCGGGGCCTGCCGTGGCCGACCTTGAAGGCACGGATCTGCGGGGCCAGCCGCTTGTACGTGGCCTCGTCGTCGGTGGACAGGGTCGCGACCAGCGCGCCGTTCGACGCGTTCATCGCGGCCAGCAGTTCCGCCTCCGTGTCGACCAGGACGATCGTGTCGACCGGGCCGAAGGGTTCCGCGTGGTGGAGCGGGGAGGAGGGGGGCGGATTCAGGATCGTGACCGGCTGGACGTACGCCGAGGTGTCCTGGCCGGGCAGGAAGCGGGCGTCGGCGAGCTTGCCGCGGTGCAGGGGGACGGCACCGCGGTCGATGGCCTCGGCGACCTGGTCGTGCAGTTCCTTCGCCTTGGCCGCGTTGATCACCGGCCCGAAGTCCAGCTGCGGATACGGGTCGTCGGGGTGCTCGACGGCCAGCGGGTGGCCGACGCGGAGGGTCTCGACCGCCGAGAGGTACGCCGCGAGGAACTCGTCGAACAGTTCACGCTGGACGACGAAGCGCGGGTAGGCCGTGCAGCGCTGCTTGCCGTAGTCGAAGAGCTTCGGGACGACGGCCGTCAGCGCGTCCCAGTCGGTGTGGTTCCAGATGCCCCAGGTGTTCAGTCCCTCCTGTTCCAGTACGTGCCGTTTGCCGAGGTCGGCGACGGCCGTGGCCACCGCGGCGCCCGTGTCCCGGCCGCCGACGAAGGAGACGCAGCCGATCTCGGGCGCGCGCACGAGCGCTTGGGACAGTTCGCCTCCGCTGCCGCTGACGAGGGTGACGGGTATCCCCTCGCGGGCGGCGAGCGCGCAGGCCAGGGTGAGGCATGCGACGCCGCCGTCGGTCGGGGTCTTGGCGATGACCGCGTTGCCTGCCAGTGCCTGTACCAGCATTGCGTGAACGAGCACGCTCATCGGGTAGTTCCAGCTCGCGATGTTGGACACGGGTCCGTCCAGCGGGGTCCGGTCCGCGAGCATGGGTTCGATTCCGTCGACGTACCAGCGCACGCCGTCGATGGCGCGGTCGACGTCGGCCTGCGCGAGCCGCCAGGGCTTGCCGATCTCCCAGACGAGGAGGAGGGCGAGCAGTTCCCGGTGCTGGGTGAGGGCGTCCAGGGTGGCCGCGACGCGGGCCCGGCGCTCTTCGAGGGGTACGTGGCGCCAGGCGCGGTGGTGGTCGAGGGCGGCGCGGACGGCCTGGTGGGCCGTGGCGCCGTCCAGTCGCGGCGGCCCGGCGATGGGACTGCCGTCGACGGGGCTGGTGGCGGGCAGTGTCCGGCCGTCCGCCTGCCAGGCGGCGCCCCAGAGGTTACGGACGCGGTCGTCCTGGAAGGCCTCGGGTGCCACGGCGAGACAGCGCTGCCAGGCGTCGGTCCACGAGGTGTGGGCCTTGAGGGTGAGGGTGGGCGTGAGGTCGGGTGTGAGGGTGGGTGCCATTCGGTTGCTCCGCTCTCGGTGCACAGTCGGGGGCGGTCGTTCATGGCTGGTCCCGCGTGCGCGAGCACCGGCGGTGCGTGCTCGGCACGGAGACGTCGTACGGGAACGTGCGGGAAGGTCGTCGGGGAAAGCCGTCAGGGACTACGGACCTTCGCACCGGCGGACCTTCGTACCGGCGACGCTAGCGACGCATCTCGGCGTCCGTAAGTGACGCCGGGTCAACTATGAGTGACATCACGTCCCGCTTCGAGGCGGGCCAGTACCAGCCGGGCCGTCTCGGTCGGGGTGCCGCCCACCTGTACGCCGGCCGCCTCCAGGGCCTCCTTCTTGGCCTGGGCGGTGCCGGACGAGCCGGACACGATGGCGCCCGCGTGGCCCATCGTCTTGCCCTCGGGGGCGGTGAAGCCGGCGATGTAGCCGATGACGGGTTTGGTGACGTGGTCGCGGACGTACGCGGCCGCGCGTTCCTCGGCGTCGCCGCCGATCTCCCCGATGAGGACGATGAGTTCGGTGTCGGGGTCGTCCTGGAAGGCGGCGAGGCAGTCGATGTGGGTGGTGCCGACGACGGGGTCGCCGCCGATGCCGACACAGGTGGAGAAGCCGATGTCCCGCAGCTCGTACATGAGTTGGTAGGTGAGCGTGCCGGACTTGGAAACCAGGCCGATACGGCCGGGCTTGGTGATGTCGGCGGGGATGATGCCCGCGTTGGCCTGGCCCGGGGTGATCAGACCGGGGCAGTTGGGGCCGACGATCCGCGTGCCCCTGGCCTTCGCGTACGTCGTGAAGGCGACCGAGTCGTGGACCGGGATGCCCTCGGTGATGACGACGGCGAGGCCTATGCCCGCGTCGGCCGCCTCGACCACCGCCGCTTTGGCGAAGGCCGGCGGGACGAAGACGACACTGACGTCGGCGCCGGTCGCCTCGATGCCTTCTCGTACGGAGCCGAAGACGGGGACGGCGCGATCGTCGAAGTCGACGCTCCGGCCGGCCTTGCGCGGGTTGACGCCGCCGACCACGTCGGTTCCCGCGGCGAGCATGCGCCGGGTGTGCTTCATGCCCTCGCCGCCGGTCATTCCCTGGACGAGGACCTTGCTCTCTTTGGTGAGGTAGATGGCCATGTCCCGCTCCTTCAGGCTGCGTTCGCGAGTTGGGCGGCGCGGCGCGCGGCGCCGTCCATGGTGGTGGCCTGCTGGACCAGGGGGTGCGCGCGGTCGTCGAGGATCGCGCGGCCCCGTACGGCGTTGTTGCCGTCGAGTCGGACGACCAGCGGTTTGGTCAACTGGACGGTGTCCAGGGCCTGGACGATGCCGTCGGCGACCGCGTCGCAGGCGGTGATGCCGCCGAAGACGTTGACGAAGACGGACTTGACGGCCGGGTCAGAGAGGATGACGGAGAGGCCGTCGGCCATGATCTGGGCGGAGGCACCGCCGCCGATGTCGAGGAAGTTGGCGGGGCGCGCGCCGCAGCCGGCGACCACGTCGAGCGTCGACATGACGAGACCGGCGCCGTTTCCGATGATGCCGACCTCGCCGTCCAGTTTCACGTAGTTGAGGCCCTTGCCCGCGGCGGCGGCCTCCAGCGGGTCGTCGTGGGCCGATTCCTGATCACCCCAGCGTGCCTGCCGGAAGCGGGCGTTGTCGTCGAGGGTGACCTTGCCGTCGAGGGCGAGGATCTGCCCCTGTGCCGTACGGACGAGGGGGTTGACCTCGACGAGTACGGCGTCTTCTCGGGTGAGTACGTCCCAGAGCCTGACCAGGACGTCGACGGTCTGCGGGGGCAGCCCCGCGGCCTCCGCGATCTCGGCGGCCTTCGCCGAGGTGACGCCCTCGGCCGGGTCGATGTGGATCCGCGCCACCGCGTCGGGGCGGGTGGCGGCGACCTCCTCGATGTCCATGCCGCCCTCGGCCGAGGCGATCGCGAGGAACCGGCCGGCCGCGCGGTCGAGTACGTAACTGACGTAGAACTCGGCTTCGATGTCGACCGGTTGGGCCAGCATCACCTTGCCGACCGTGTGGCCCTTGATGTCCATGCCGAGGATCTGGCGTGCCGTGATCTCTGCGGCTGCCGGGTCTGCCGCGAGTTTCACGCCGCCCGCCTTGCCCCGTCCACCGGTCTTCACCTGCGCCTTGACGACGACGCGGCCGCCCAGCCTGCGGGCCATCTCGCGTGCCTCCTTGGGCGAGTCGGTGACCTCCGCCCTCGGCACCAAGATGCCGTGTTCTTCGAAGAGTTCCCTTGCCTGGTGCTCGAACAGGTCCATCTCGGCTCCCTCTTAAAAGTGCCGCACGCCCCCTGGACACCACCCACCGGATGCGGGATAACAAGCTTCATACAGTATTCGTCGACTGTATGCAATGTACCGCGACGGCATCCACGAACAGTGCGCGCACCCCGTATGAGCTGCGTTTCCGCGCGCCACATCCCCTACGAAGGGACAGGACTTCGCCATGCCCGACGACAACAGCCAGAACCTCATCTCCGGTGGGCACCTGGTCGCCAAGGCACTCAAAGCGGAGGGTGTGGAGGTCATCTACACCCTCTGTGGCGGCCACATCATCGACATCTACGACGGCTGCGTCGACGAAGGCATCGAGGTTGTCGACGTACGCCACGAGCAGGTCGCCGCCCACGCCGCCGACGGTTACGCACGCATCACCGGCAAGCCCGGCTGCGCCGTCGTCACCGCCGGCCCCGGCACGACCGACGCCGTGACGGGTGTCGCCAACGCCTTCCGCGCGGAGTCCCCCATGCTGCTGATCGGCGGCCAGGGGGCCCACACGCAGCACAAGATGGGGTCCCTGCAGGACCTGCCGCACGTCGACATGATGACGCCGATCACCAAGTTCGCAGCGACCGTGCCGGACACCGCGCGGGCCGCCGACATGGTGTCCATGGCGTTCCGCGAGTGCTACCACGGAGCGCCGGGACCGTCCTTCCTGGAGATCCCGCGCGATGTCCTGGACGCCAAGGTGCCGGTGGAGAAGGCCCGGGTGCCCGCCGCCGGGCAGTACCGGGCCTCGACCCGCTCGGCCGGTGACCCCGAGGCCGTCGAGAAGCTCGCCGACCTCCTCGTGCACGCCGAGAAGCCGGCGATCCTGCTGGGCAGCCAGGTGTGGACGACCCGGGGCACCGCGTCCGCCATCGATCTCGTACGCACCCTCAACATCCCCGCCTACATGAACGGCGCCGGACGCGGCACGCTGCCGCCCGGAGACCCGCACCACTTCCAGCTCTCCCGCAGGTACGCCTTCTCCAACGCCGACGTCATCGTGATCGTCGGCACGCCCTTCGACTTCCGCATGGGCTACGGCAAGCGGCTGTCGCAGGACGCGACCGTCGTGCAGATCGACCTCGACTACCGGACCGTCGGCAAGAACCGGGACATCGACCTCGGCATCGTCGGCGACCCGGGGCTCGTCCTGAAGTCGGTCGCGGAGGCCGCCTCCGGACGCCTCAACGGGGGTGCGTCGAAGCGCAAGGAGTGGCTCGACGAGTTGCGCGCCGCCGAGCAGACCGCCATCGAGAAGCGGCTGCCGAGCCTGAAGTCCGACGCCTCGCCCATCCACCCGTACCGGCTGGTGAGCGAGATCAACGACTTCCTGACCGAGGACTCCATCTACATCGGCGACGGCGGCGACATCGTCACCTTCTCCGGGCAGGTCGTGCAGCCCAAGTCACCCGGGCACTGGATGGACCCGGGCCCGCTCGGCACGCTCGGCGTCGGCATCCCGTTCGTGCTGGCCGCCAAGAAGGCGCGGCCCGACAAGGAGGTCGTCGCCCTCTTCGGGGACGGCGCGTTCTCCCTCACAGGCTGGGACTTCGAGACCCTCGTCCGCTACGACCTCCCCTTCGTCGGCATCGTCGGCAACAACTCCTCCATGAACCAGATCCGCTACGGCCAGGCCGCCAAGTACGGCCTGGAGCGCGAGCGCGTCGGCAACACCCTCGGCGACGTCCACTACGACAAGTTCGCGCAGATGCTGGGCGGTTACGGCGAGGAGGTCCGCGACCCCGCCGACATCGGCCCCGCCCTCCAGCGCGCCCGTGAGTCGGGCAAGCCGTCGCTCATCAACGTCTGGGTCGACCCGGACGCGTACGCCCCCGGAACCATGAACCAGACGATGTACAAGTGAGGTGGAACCGTTGACCACAACGACAGCGACGATGCCCACGGCGACGCCGGCGGCCTCGGCCAAGGCCCTAGAAGGCGTCCGTGTCCTCGACATGACGCACGTCCAGTCCGGTCCCTCCGCCACCCAGCTGCTCGCCTGGCTCGGCGCGGACGTCGTGAAGCTGGAGGCGCCGACCGGGGACATCACACGCAAGCAGCTGCGCGACCTTCCCGACGTCGACTCCCTCTACTTCACGATGCTCAACTGCAACAAGCGGAGCATCACCCTCAACACCAAGACCGAGCGCGGCAAGGAGATCCTCACCGAGCTGATCCGGCGCTCGGACGTCATGGTCGAGAACTTCGGACCGGGCGCGGTCGACCGCATGGGCTTCACCTGGGACCGCATCCAGGAGATCAATCCGCGGATCGTCTATGCCTCCATCAAGGGGTTCGGGGACGGCCCGTACACCAACTTCAAGGCGTACGAGGTCGTCGCTCAGGCCATGGGCGGGTCGATGTCGACCACCGGTTTCGAGGACGGGCCGCCGCTGGCGACGGGAGCCCAGATCGGTGACTCGGGCACGGGCATCCACGCGGTGGCCGCGATCCTCGCCGCCCTGTTCCAGCGGGAGAACACGGGACGCGGGCAGCGCGTCAACGTGGCCATGCAGCACGCGGTACTGAATCTGTGCCGGGTGAAACTGCGGGACCAGCAGCGCCTCGGGCACGGGCCGCTGGCTGAATATCCCAACGACGACTTCGCCGACGAAGTTCCCAGGTCCGGAAACGCGTCCGGCGGCGGCCAGCCCGGCTGGGCCGTCAAGTGCGCGCCGGGCGGCCCCAACGACTACGTCTACGTCATCGTGCAGCCCGTCGGCTGGAAGCCGCTCTCCGAGCTGATCGGGCGGCCGGAGCTGGCGGACGACCCCGAGTGGGCCACGCCGGAGGCACGCCTTCCCCAGCTCACCAAGATGTTCCAGCTGATCGAGGAGTGGTCGTCCACGCTCCCCAAGTGGCAGGTGCTGGAGAAGCTCAACGCCCACAACATCCCGTGCGGCCCGATCCTCTCCACCAAGGAGATCATCGAGGACGAGTCGCTGGTCGCCAACGAGATGGTCGTGACGGTGCCGCACCCCGAGCGGGGCGACTTCGTGACCGTGGGCAGCCCCCTGAAGCTCTCCGACTCCCCCGTGGACGTGACCAGTTCGCCGCTGCTCGGCGAGCACAACGAAGAGGTGTACGTCGGCGAGCTCGGGCTCGGCGACGAGGAGCTGCGCCTGCTCAAGTCGAACGGAGTGATCTGATTGATGGCCGAAGACCGGGTGCTGAGGGTACGCAGGCTCCTCGACGCCGTGCGGGCCTCAGGACGGACGGCGCTGACCGCACCCGAGGGCAAGGTGGTCGCCGACGCGTACGCGATCGCCGTTCCGGGTGAGGAGCTGGCGACCGACGTCGACGAGGCGGTCGCCTACGCGGCGCGCTTCGGCGGTCCCGTCGTGATGAAGATCGTCTCTCCGGACATCCTCCACAAGACCGACGCGGGCGGCGTGATCGTCGGTGTGGAGGGCGCGGCGGATGTACGCGCCGCCTTCCACAAGATCGTCGAGAACGCCCGGGCGTACGACGCGCAGGCCCGCATCGAGGGCGTACAGGTGCAGGAACTGCTGCCCCAGGGGCAGGAGGTGATCGTCGGCGCGGTGACCGATCCGACGTTCGGGAAGGTCGTGGCGTTCGGGCTCGGCGGTGTGCTGGTCGAGGTCCTGAAGGACGTCACGTTCCGGCTGGCGCCCGTCGACCCGGACGAGGCGCTGTCGATGCTGGACTCGATCCGGGCCGCGGAGATCCTGCGCGGGGTGCGGGGCGCGCCGGCGGTGGACCGGTGGGCGGTCGCCGAGCAGATCCGCAGGGTCTCCGAACTGGTCGCGGACTTCCCCGAGATCGCCGAGGTGGACCTGAACCCGGTGATCTCCACCCCGGAGGGCGCGATGGCCGCGGACATCCGGGTCATCCTGGCCGAGTCGGTGCCCAAGCCCCGCCGCAAGTACGGCCGCGACGAGATCCTCACCTCGATGCGCCGGTTGATGCAGCCGTCGTCGGTGGCCGTGATCGGCGCCTCCAACGAACAGGGCAAGATCGGCAATTCGGTCATGCGCAACCTCATCGACGGCGGTTTCTCCGGAGAGATCCATCCGGTGAACCCCCGGGCCGATGACATTCTCGGCCGCAAGGCGTACAAGAGTGTCACCGACGTTCCCGGTGAGGTGGATGTGGCGGTCTTCGCCATCCCGGCCAAGTTCGTGGCCTCGGCCCTGGAGGAGGTGGGACGCAAGGGGATCGCCAACGCCGTACTGATCCCCTCCGGCTTCGCGGAGACCGGTGAGCACGAGTTGCAGGACGAGATCGTGGCCATCGGCGAGCGGTACGGCGTCCGGCTGCTCGGGCCGAACATCTACGGCTACTACTCGACGTGGCAGGACCTGTGCGCCACGTTCTGCACGCCGTACGACGTGAAGGGCGGTGTCGCCCTCACCTCGCAGTCCGGTGGCATAGGGATGGCCATTCTGGGCTTCGCGCGCACCACGAAGACGGGTGTTTCCGCGATCGTGGGGCTCGGCAACAAGTCGGACCTCGACGAGGACGACCTGCTGACCTGGTTCGGCGAGGACCCCAACACCAAGTGCATCGCCATGCACCTGGAGGACCTCAAGGACGGGCGGGCCTTCGTGGAGGCCGCGCGGGCGACCGTTCCCAAGAAGCCGGTGGTCGTCCTGAAGGCGGGCCGTACGGCGGCCGGGGCGAAGGCCGCGGGCTCGCACACGGGCGCCCTCGCGGGCGACGACGCCGTGTACGAGGACATCCTCAAGCAGGCCGGTGTCATCAGGGCGCCCGGCCTGAACGAAATGCTGGAGTACGCGCGCGCGTTGCCGGTGCTGCCGACCCCTCAGGGCGACAACATCGTGATCATCACGGGCGCCGGCGGCAGTGGCGTACTCCTGTCCGACGCGGTGACCGACAACGGCCTGACCCTGATGGAGATCCCGCCGGACCTGGACGCCTCCTTCAGGAAGTTCATCCCGCCCTTCGGGGCCGCCGGCAACCCGGTGGACATCACGGGCGGCGAGCCCCCGTCGACATACGAGGCGACGATCAGGCTCGGTCTGGAGGACCCGCGGATCCACTCGCTGGTCCTCGGCTACTGGCACACCATCGTGACCCCTCCCATGGTCTTCGCCGAGCTCACCGCGCGCGTGGTGGCCGAATTCAGGGAGCGCGGGATCGAGAAGCCCGTCGTGGCGTCGCTCGCGGGCGACGTCGAGGTCGAGGAGGCCTGCCAGTACCTCTACGAGCACGGGGTCGTGGCCTACCCGTACACCACGGAGAAGCCGGTGGCGGTGCTCGGTGCGAAGTACCGCTGGGCGCGGGCGGCGGGGCTGTTGGGGGGCGGTTCATGACCTGACCCGGTGAAGGGGCGGGCCGACGGTGCGCGTCGGCCCGCCCCGGGACCCGTGCGCACACGAAAGGCATTGGACAGGGGGCGCTGGCCAGATCTTTCGACGCAAGGGGTGCTACGAGACATGACAACCACCGACTTCACTACACCCGTCCCCTACAGGGAGGTGACGGACCGCAACGGCCGCCTGTACCGGATCGGCGAGACCGACCGGGACATCATGGGGCGACCACGCTGGACCATGGTGCTCTTCCCCTGGATGGGCATGCTCGGCATCAGCTCCTCGGAGTACGCGTTCACCTCCGCCGAGGACACCCTGCACGAGGCCCATCTCTGGAACAGTGGGCACATCTTCTGGCTGATGGGCGTCTGGATCTTCTTCCAGGCGGCCGTGGCCTTCCCGGCCGGCCAACTGCGCGAGAGCGGACGGCTCCCCGCGCGGTACGCCATGATGCTGGGCGCGTGCGGCACACTCCTGGGCTATCTCTCGCTGGCGTTCGCGCCGCATGTGATCGTCGCCTACATAGGCTTCGGCATGTTCAGCGGCATCGGCGCCGGACTCGTCTACGCGACCTGTGTGAACATGGTCGGCAAGTGGTATCCGGAGCGCAAGGGCGGCAAGACCGGCATGGTCAACGGCGGTTTCGCCTACGGCTCCGTGCCCTTCGTGTTCCTGTTCACCTCGTACATGGACCTGTCCAACTACGAGACGGTGCTGGTCTTCGTAGGCGTGATCTGCTGCACGGTCGTCGCGTTCGCCGGCTGGTTCTTCAAGGACCCGCCGAAGAACTGGTGGCCCGCGCACGTGGACCCGCTGAAGACCTCGACCGACCCGCGGGTCGTACGGGCGCTGGCGAAGAACCCGCCGGCGGTCAAGCAGTACACACCGCGCGAGGCGGCCAGGACGCCCGTGCTGTGGATGATGTGGTTCTGTCTCCTGTGCACGGCCGGCATCAACATCTTCGGTATCGCCATGCAGGTCCCCTTCGGAAAGGAGATGGGGTTCGCCGGCGGCATCGTGGCCACCGCCATGTCGCTCAAGGCCATCGTGAACGGCACCGGACGGGGTGTCATCGGCTGGATCTCGGACCGCTACGGCCGCCGGAACACCCTCGTCATCGTCTGTGTCGTGCTCGGCTGCTCGCAGTTCGGCGTGTTCTTCTCCGGGAACCTGGGCTCGATGCCGTTCTTCCTGGTCTGCTCGATGATCTCCGGCTTCGGCGGCGGCGCGATCTTCCCGCTGTTCGCGGCGATGACGGCGGACTACTTCGGAGAGAACAACAACGCCTCCAACTACGGCATGGTCTACAGCTCCAAGCTCATCTCCGGTCTCGTCGGCTCCGGCGTGGGAGCGATCGTCGTGAGCGCCTGGGGCTACGGGGGCGCCTTCGCACTGGCCGGCAGCATCGGTCTCGGCTCCGCGGTCCTGGCGCTCTTCCTGCGGGCTCCCGGCCGGCCCAGCGCCAAGAGCGTCGTACCCAACCCGCACCCCATCGGTGAGGAGATGGCCTGACCGGTGTTCCCCACGCCGCATCCGTCCCCGACACCCGGAAACCCCGAGATCCGCTTCAGTTCTTGAGAACGACGGCGGTCCTCCCCACGACAGTGCGTGGGAAGGACCGCCTGTTGTACGTCCGGCCGTGGTACGCCCGGCCGTGATACGTGCGGCCGTTGTACGTCCGGCCTTTGCATGTCCGGCTGTTGTACGTCCGGACTGCGCCGTGCGGGGTGCGTGCGGGACGCGCCCCGGGTCAGTGCTTCTTGGCGCGCAGGGCCGCGAGGTTGTCGTAACTGATCTTGGCCTCGCGCAGCGACTGCGCCGGGTCGGTGGCACTGGGCGAGTTGTCGTCCTCGACCATCGGGTTGTGGTAGTTCCGCTCGCCGACCCGCGAGAAGAACGTGGTGTAGTCGATGACGCCTGTTCCGAAGGGCACCATGTCGTAGCCCATGCCGTTGGTGGTGCTCACGACACCGTCCTTGGCGTGGAACAGCGGGTAGCGCTTGTTGTGCCGGGCGACGAGCCCCGCCGGGTCGAAGACCTTCTCGCGAGTGGAGCCGTCAAGGGCGGTGTAGGTGTGGAACTTGTACTGCGCCACGTGCGCCCAGAAGATGTCCATCTCCAGCCAGACCAGCTTCGGGTCGGTGACCTTCAGGAAGTACTCCAGCTTGCGGATGCCGGAGCTGCGGGTGGGCCGGCCCTGTGCGTCCAGCGGGCCCCCGTCGAGCAGGAAGCCGTACGCCGCGTCGTGGTTGTGCGTGTACAGCTTGATGCCCTCGCGGCGGGCGATCTTGCCCAGCGCGTTCCACTTCTCGGCCGCCACGTCCCAGTCGGCCCGGTAGGAGCTGCCGGTGGGGTCGCCACCGGTGCCCATGTGGTCCATGCCGAGGATGTTGGCGATCTCCAGGTGCTTCTTGAAGGTGTCCAGGTCGGCGCTGGTCAGCGGCCAGGAGGGCGGTATGAAGCCGTGGTTGCCCTGGGCGCGCAGCCCGTACTCGTCGAGCCAGGAGCGGAGCAGCCTGGCGCCCGCGACGGACTCCAGGCTGGCACCGCCCGGCGCGTTGGCGTGCTGGTTGTAACCGGCGAACTCCACCTGGCGGTACCCGTGACGGGCCAGTTGCTTGAACACCTCGCGGAAGCCGGAGGGCAGGTCCGAGGCGAGCGGGTCGCGGGCCGTGGCGTCACGGACGGTGTAGAGGATGATGCCGCGCTTGCCCGCCGGGACGAGGACGTGCCCGCGGCCGTGACCGTGGTCATGGCCGTGGCCGTGGCCTCTGCCCCGGTCCTGGGCCAGGGCGGGTGAGGCTCCCAGCACCGGGGCGGCGACCGCCCCGGCGGCGACGGCGGTGCAGGTGCTGAGGAAGCGGCGGCGGTGGACGCCGAGCGTGCGACGCAGGGCGTCGCCGGATCCGGATTCGTCGTTGAACGCGGTCACGGTGTCTCTCTTTCGGTTGGTGCACGACCGTGTACGGCCGTGTGCGGGATCGGCGTCCGGCTGGGACGGTAAGCCTCTGGCCAGGGAAAATGGCGAGGGACAGGAGAGTTATCCACAGGCCGGGCACGATGTCGGTGCCGTGTGTTTCACTTTTCGTGTTCGCCCGTCCGGTCGTTCCCGGGTGCTGTCACCCGAGGCCGGCCAGATCGAGCAGCAGGGATTTCACATCGGTGGCCGCGACGCGGTCGCCGACAGCGCGGGGGGTGGAGCAGATGATGAGCGGACCTTCGTCGTCGCTCAGGGGGAGGCGGCCGTGGCTGCCTCGAATAGGTGAGGGATCGAGGGGCACGACCGCCATGCGGTAGCGCATGCCGAGCTTCTTGCGGGCCAGCGCGCCCGCGGCCTTGACCTTGACGTACGGGTCGAGCGGATCCATGAAGAGCTCGACCGGGTCGTAGCCGGGTTTGCGATGGATCTCGACGAGCTGCGCGAAGTCGGGCGCGCGGGCGTCGTCGAGCCAGTAGTAGTACGTGAACCAGGCGTCCGGCTCCGCGACGGCGACCAGCTCGCCGGAGCGGGGATGGTCGAGATGGTGGGTCTTCTTGCCCTCGTCGTCCAGGAGTTGCTCGATGCCGGGCAGGTCGGCGAGCGCCGCCTTGGTGGCTTCCATGTCCTCGGGGCGGCGCACATAGACATGGGCGATCTGGTGGTCGGCGACGGCGAAGGCCCGTGAGGTCATCGGGTCGAGGTACTCCATGCCGTCCTGGGTGTGCACCTCAAGGAGTCCGGCGCGGCGCAGCGCGCGGTTGATGTCGACGGGGCGGTCCGCGCGGGTGATGCCGTACTCGGACAGGGCGACGACGGTACGGCCCTCCGCGCGGGCGTCGTCGAGCAGTGGGGCCAGGGCCGCGTCCAGGTCGGCGGCCGCTTTCAGGGAGCGCGGGTCGTCGGGGCCGAAGCGCTGCAGGTCGTAGTCGAGATGAGGGAGGTAACAGAGGGTCAGGTCCGGCCGGCGGGTGGCGATGACGTGACGGGTGGCGTCGATGATCCACTGGCTGGAGACGAGGTCGGCGCCGGGGCCCCAGAAGTGAAAGAGCGGGAACGTGCCGAATTTCTCGGTGAGTTCGTCGTGCAGGGCCGGGGGCCGGGTGTAGCAGTCGGGTTCCTTGCGGCCGTCGGCGTAGTAGACCGGACGGGGGGTGATGGTGATGTCGGTGTCGGCGCCCATGGCGTACCACCAGCAGATGTTGGCGACCGTGTAGTCGGGGTGGACGCGCCGGGCGGCGTCCCAGATCTTGTCCCCGGACACCAGGCCGTTGTGCTGGCGCCACAGCAGGACGTCACCGAGGTCGCGGAAGTACCAGCCGTTGCCGACGATGCCGTGCTCGGAGGGGTGGGTGCCGGTCAGGAACGTGGACTGGGCGGCGCAGGTGACGGCGGGCAGGACGGTCCCGAGGTGGGCCTTGGAGCCGGACTGGGCCAGGGACTTGAGGTGGGGCATGTGATCGAGAAGACGGGGGGTGAGGCCGACTACGTCCAGGACGAGGAGAGGAGTGGGTGAAGACGGGCCGGCGGTGGCGGTGGCGGCCGGCTCGATCAGGGGCTCGGCTGCCTCCGCGGCCGGCGTCGCGGTCTGCGTCGCGGTCTGCGTCGCGGTCGAGGCCTCGGTCCCGGTCTCGGTCACGGCCCCGGTCTCGGCCGGGGATTCGGGGATGCTCACGGCAGCTCCTTCAGGCCGAGGTCCGTCAACAGGTCTCGGGCGAGCATGAGTTCGGCGGCGATGCCGTCGGCGAGCTGGGCCCGTGCCCGGGGGCGCAGTTCCGGCGGGAGCGCCTGCCAGGTGTAGGTCTCGACCTCAAGGTGGTGGGTGAGCGGCTGCGGGCCGCCGACCAGCCGGGTCAGCGTGTCCTTGAGTACGGGCAGCGTGGAGGTGAGGGGCGCGGCGGGAGCCGCGTGCAGCGGCACGTGGAAGTGGGCGCGCCACGGGGAGGCGTCGGGCAGCGCGTCCTCCTTGATGGCCTCGCCGAGGTCGTCGGTGCCGCGGAGCCCGGCGGCGGTGAGGGTGCGGGTCTGGTGCAGGAAGCGGGGTTCGTCGAAGGCGGCGAGTGCCTCGCGGACTTCGGGGAGGTGGGGCTGTTCGGCGTGCAGGGCGGCCGACAGCTGGGACTTGACGACAGGGACGCCGGCGGCAGCCAGCCGGTCCAGGGCGGTGTGCGGATCTTCGAAGGAGGTGGCGAGATGGCAGGTGTCGACGCAGATACCGATGCGGTCGCGGCCGATGGCGGCGAGCGCGGCGATGGCGTCGGCCGTGGTCTCGACGGTGCAGCCGGGTTCCGGTTCCAGGCCGATGCGGATGGAGCGGCCGGTCAGCTCCTCCAGTGCGTCGAGGCGTTCGGCGAGCGTGCGCAGGGCCGTGTGGGCCAGGGCGGCGCGGTCGTCGTCGTACACGCTGCGCCAGGCGAGCGGCAGGGTGGAGATGGTGCCCTCGGTGACGTCGTCGGGGAGGAGTCCGGCGAGCAGGCGGGCGAGGGCCGTCGTGTGGTCGAGGCGTTCGGGGTCGGCCCAGTCCGGCTTGTAGACGCGGTACTTGACCTCCTCGGCACCGAAGCCCTCATAGGGGAAGCCGTTGAGGGTGACGACTTCGAGGCCTCGGCTGTCGAGTTCCGCGCGCAGGCCGCGCAGGGCGGACGGGTCGGTGACGAGGGCGCGGGCGGCGTCCTTGGCGAGCCACAGGCCGATGCCGAGCCGGTCGCGGCCGAGCCGCTTGCGCACGGGTTCGCAGTGGTCGCGGAGCTGGGCGCGGACCCCGGCGAGGGTTTCCGCGGGGTGGACGTTGGTGCAGTAGGCGAGGTGGACGGTGGAGCCGTCGGGGTGGCGGAAGCGCATCGGTCACGCCTCCGTGGTCGCGGGCTCGGTCCTGGTTCCGGTCCCGGTCCCGGTCGGGGTCTCCGGGGTGGTTTTCGGGACTCCTCGGAGGATGGAGTTGCCCTCGTGGGTGGCGTCCGTGCCGGCGATGTCGAGGTCGAGGCGCCCGCTGAGGCCGTAGAAGGCGACGGGGTTGCGCCACAGCACCTGGTCGACGGCGTCCTCGGTGAACCCGGCCTTCAGCAGGGCGTCGGCGACCTTGCGGGGTTTCAGGGGATCGCTCTTGCCCCAGTCGGCGGCGGAGTTGACCAGCACCTTCTCCGGTCCGTACTCCTGCAGGACCGCGACCATCCGCTCCTCGTCCATCTTGGTGTCCGGATAGACCGAGAAGCCGAGCCAGCAGCCGCCGTCCTTGGCCTCCTTGACCGTCGTCTCGTTGAGGTGGTCGATCAGGACGTGGTCCATGGGCAGTGCGGACTCCCGGACCACGTCGAGGGTGCGGCGCAGACCCGCCAGCTTGTCGCGGTGGGGCGTGTGGACCAGCGCGGGCAGCGCGTACTCGGCGGCGAGCTGGAGCTGTGCGGCCAGCGCGGTGTCCTCGGCGGGTGTCATCGAGTCGTAGCCGATCTCGCCGACGGCCACCACGTGGTCCTTGACGAGATACCGGGGCAGCTCGTCGAGGACGGGCACGCAGCGCGGGTCGTTGGCCTCCTTGGGGTTCAGGGCGATGGTGCAGTGGTGGGCGATGCCGTACTGGGCCGCCCGGAAGGGCTCCCAGCCGAGGAGGGCGTCGAAGTAGTCGAAGAAGGAGGCGGGTGAGGTGCGTGGCTGCCCCAGCCAGAAGGCGGGTTCGACGACGGCACGGACGCCGGCGTCGTGCATGGCCTCGTAGTCGTCGGTGGTCCGTGACGTCATGTGGATGTGGGGGTCGAAGATGCGCATCAGGACTCCTTGCCTTCGGTGCCGCGCACGCCGTCGGGGGTGGTCGGGTCCCCCGGTGCGTCGGTTCCGGTGGGGGTGGCCGGGTGCCCGGTGAGGGCCAGGACGCGGTGCAGGTCGTGGGGGACGGGGCGGTCGGCGGCGGTGCGTTCGGCGGCGTAGTCGCCGAGCATGCGGGCGAGTTCGGCGTCGTCGCGGGCCCGGTCGGGGAGGTCGGCGACGGCGTCCACGGGCACCCCGGTGAACAGGCACTTCAGGACGGCGTGCCGCCAGTTGTGGGCGTCCAGGTGCCGGGCGGCGTACGGGCCGACGGCCGCGGCCACCAGCCGGGTGTCGTTGGTGCGCAGGGCGTCCTCGACGACCGGCAGGCCCTCGGGTCCGGTCACCAGGTGGGGCAGGGCCTCCAGGACGGCCCGGCGTTCGTCGGCGGTGCCCTGGCGGTAGACGCGGGCGAGAGTGGGGGCGTCGGCCCGGGCCGCGTACAGGAGGAGTACGCGGGCCGCCTCCGCGTACTCGGGTCCGCAGCGCCGGCCCGCCTCGGCGATGCGCAACTCCCACACGGAGATGGGGCCGTCGGTGCCCGGGTGGGCGGCAGCCTCGTCGAGGGCCTGGTCGAGCCAGGCCCGGGCGGCGCCGCCGAGGACGGAGTTCAGGCGGGCGTGCAGCGTGGTGAGGGCGGGCGGGGTCTCCGCCGGGAAGGGGGTGCGGGCGGCGCCGGGGGCGTCGTGGAGGTCGTTCACGAGGTTCTCCCTTCAAGGACGCCTTCGGCGGCCGGCCGGGGGTGGTCAGGAGCGCCCCGGGGGACGAAGGACGAGGCCGCGTGCCGGAGGAACGGGAGGGACTGCTGGGCGAATTGAGGGCCGGCGTGGGAGTGGCGGGGCAGTTCGACGGAGACCAGGCCCTGGTAGCCCACGGCGGTGAGGGCTTCGAGTACGGGCGGGAAGTCGATCTCGCCGTCGCCGAAAGGGAGGTGTTCGTGGACGCCGCGGCGCATGTCCTCGATCTGGACGTGCTTCAGCCAGGGCGCGGCGGCGTGTACGCAGTCGGCGGGTGACTGCGGTTCGAGGCACTGGCAGTGGCCGATGTCGAGGGTGAGTCCGAGGGCGTCGGGGCTGCCGAGTGTGGTGCGCAGACGGTGGAAGTCGTCGAGGGTGGCGAGGAGGTGACCGGGTTCGGGTTCGACGGCCAGGGGGATTCCGGCGTCGGTGGCCACGTCGAGGACGGGGGTGAGTGCTTCGGCGAGACGCTTCCAGGCGGTGTCCTCGGCGACCGCTCCGGACTCCTCCTTCGGGAGGACGCCGCTGAAACAGTGCACCGCGTGGGCACCGAGGTCGCCCGCGATCCGGACGGCGCGGACGAGGAGGTCGACGCGCCGGGCCCGCTCGTCCGGGTCCGGGTCGAGCAGGGACGGGCCGTGCTTGCGCCTGGGGTCGAGCACGTAGCGGGCGCCGGTCTCCAGGGTGACGCCCAGGCCCAGTTCGTCCAGCCTGCGGGCGATCCCCTGGGTGCGGGCGGCGAGGCCGGGAGCGAACGGGTCGAGGTGCATGTGGTCGAGGGTCAGCCCCACGCCGTCGTAGCCGAGGTCGGCGAGGAGGGAGAGGGCGTCGTCAAGGCGGAGGTCGGTCAGACCGTTGGTGCCGTAGGAGAAGCGGAGGGGGTGGGGGGTCGGCCGGGCGGCGGGGGCAGGGCTCGACAGCGGGCTCGGGGGAGAGCTGGGCGGAGGGGTCATGTCACGCTCACCTTTCGGCTGAACCTGCGGGCGGCCGGGGCGAGGGCTGCCGTCAGCAGGGCCGTGACGGGGGCTCCTGAGCGGGCGGCGAGGGCCGCCTGGAGCGGGATCATGGCGCGGATTCCACCGCCGACGGCTCTCTGTGTCAGTGGGGGTGACGGGTTGAGGGCGGCATGGAGGAGGGGGCGGGCGGAGGTCACGGCGTAGAGGGTGGTGAGTGCTCCGCTCAGGGTGGCGATGTTCAGGGTGATTCCCCTGGACCGGGGAGGGGGGTGCCTGAGGCTGGGAACGCCCGGCGGGGCGTGCTCCAGCAGCCGGCCGCCGGCGGTACGGGTGGCGTTCGTACGGACGGCGCTCCTCCGGTCGTCACGCGTCAGGTCGGGGCGCGTGCGGTCGGGGCGTGACAGGTCGGCGCGCGTGCGGTCGGCGCGTGACAGGTCACCGCGGGACAGGTCGGCGTCCGTCCGGTTGTCGCGTGTCAGGGACCAGGTCAGGGCTGTCGTCGTGGCCAGGGCGGTCAGCGGGGCCCAGGCGGAGCCGCCCTGGGTCTCGTGGCGGGAGACCGTGGTGACGGCCAGGGTGTGGGTGGCCAGGGTCAGGGCGGACGGCACCGCCTTGCGGGTGTCGCCGCCCGAGGCCACCCCGCCGAGGAGGAGGTCCAGGCCCCGGGCCGCGGCCATCGCCACGGGGCCGGCGGGCGTGCGTTTGAGGACCAGGTCGTACGACCAGACCGTGGCCGCCAGGGCGCCGGCGACCGCGAGCGGTCGGCGGCCCGCGCGGGACGCGAGGGCCAGGCCCGCCAGGGTCAGGCCCCCGGCCGCCGCGAGGGCGGCGGCCGGCCTCACCCGGCCGGAGGGCAGCGGGCGGTGCGGGCGGTCGACGGCGTCCTCGGCGCGGTCGGCCCAGTCGTTGAGGGCCATACCGGCTTCGTACAGACAGAGGGAGGAACCGATGGCGAGGAGGGTTCGGGGGTTCGGGCGGACCCCTGCGGCGGCGGCGCCCGCGAGCGCGTCGCCGGGGACGGTGAACAGGGCGGGCAGGCGCAGGAGTTCCACCCAGGCACGCAGTCCCGAACCGGCCGGGCGCGGACCAGGCCTTGGCCGCTGCCCCGGTTCCGGCGACTGCCCAGCCGGCCCTGCCTTCGGCGCAGCAGTCGCGGTCGGCTCGGCGTCGGGCTGCCGAGGTGCCCCCGCGACGGCGACGGCGACGGCTTCGGGCCGTCGTGGTGTTCCGGGACCGGAGCCGTTCGGTGTCCCCTGTCGGGCGGGCCACCCGAGCCGCTCCCGCCATCCGGGCACACCCCCGGCCCCGGACGCGCCACGTGCCCCGAACGCTCCGCGCGCCCCGGGCCCACCACTGGCCCCGGGTACCGCACCCCGTCCGGGTCGTATCAGCCCGCGCAGGCCGGTCATCGGGGCTCCCCGGCTGTCCCTTGCGGGGTCGTGCCGTCCGGGTTCGCGTGGTCCGCCGCGGGAACCCCCTGCCCCGGCGGTTGCGCGAGTTCGCGCAGGCGGTCGGCGAAGCCGATGAGGTGGGCGTACTGCTCGCCCAGGGGCGCGGGGCCCTCCCCCACCGGGTCCTTGAAGTAGAAGCCGAGTTCGGCGACCGGGCCCGAGACGCCCAGCTCGTGGGCGCGGGCGACCAGGCGGGCCAGGTCCAGGATCAGGGGGGCGGCGAGGGAGGAGTCGCAGCCCTGCCAGGTCGTCTGGAGGACCATCCGGGTGCCGAGGAAGCCGTCGAAGGCGATGTGGTCCCAGGCGGTCTTCCAGTCGCCGAGGGACGGTACGTCGTCGATATGGGTCTCGCCCTCGGGGACCGTGCCGAGGGTGTCGGCGAGGACGCGTTCCTTGCCGGCGTTCTTGGCGGCTGCGGCGGCCGGGTCGGCGAGGGCCGCGCCGTCACCGCCGCCCAGCAGGTTCGTACCGGACCAGGCGCGGACGGCCAGCGCGCGCTGCGCGAACATCGGGCCGAGGACCGACCGCAGCAGGGTCTGGCCGGTCTTGCCGTCGCGGCCGGCGTACGGCAGTCCGGACGAGGCCGCCGCCGGTGCGAGGCGCGGGTGGTGCAGGCCCGCGGACGGTGTGAAGTTGACGTACGGGCAGCCGGCCCGCAGTGCGGCGGCGGCGTACAGGGAGCTGGCGGGGAGGGCGTCGCCCTCGGGGACGGGTTCCGTGGAGGACACGTTGACGACGACGGTTCTGGCGACGCCGCTCCGGTGGGCGAAGTCGCGGATGTCCTGGGCGAGGGCCTCGATCAGTTCGTCCTCGGTCCGGGTGTCGCCGGGGAGCGGGCCGCCGATCCGGATCTCCCGGTCGGCGGCGGCCAGTTCGGCCCCGACGGCGGACGGGAGGTCGTGGGGCAGGACACCGCCGGCGGCGAGGGACTCGGCCCGTTTCGGGAGTGGGCAGTCGACGACGTCGTGGCCGCCGAAGACGAGCGAGGGCAGGGAGGGCAGGCCGGCCTCGTGGAAGGCGCCGGTCTCGGTCACCATGCCGGTCGGTGGATGGAGCCCGGCCGTGACGGCCGCGCAGCCCGCGACGGCGGTCGTGGCGACGGAGCCTCGCGCTCCGATCAGCCACACTCCGACCCGAGAAGGGGAAACAGACGGTTCGGCGGACATGGGCAGCCTCCCTCTCAAACGCGAACTCGGCGCGAACGCAACGCGGAAAAGCCGGTGCCGGAGGGTGGAGGTGGAGAGGTCAAGACGGCGGGCGGGGGTCCGGCGTCCCCCGCCCGCCGCCGCTCAATCGCCCTGTGCGGCGGTTCGCACCGATCGCACCGGCAGTTGCTTGATCCGGACGTCGCGGAAGGACACCCGGTCGTCGGCACCGTGGTTCTGGATGCCGACATGACCGTCCCGCAGGCTCCGCGCCGGATCGGTGTTGGTGTAGTCGTTGATCTTCACGCCGTTGAGCCAGACGCGGAGTCGTTCGCCCTCCACGCGGATCTCGTACGTGTTCCACTCCCCCGGCGGGTTCAGCGCACGGTCGCGCTTCTTGATGTCGGCGGACTGGAAGCTGTACACGGCCCCGGTGGTGCGGTCGGGGGCGTCGGTCGCGTCGATCTGGATCTCGTACCCGTTGTCGACGGCCGACCACGGGTCGTCGGAGGCCGGGAAGCCCACGAAGACACCGGAGTTGTCGTCACCGGAGGCACTCGCCATCCTCCAGTCGAGTTTCAGCGAGTACGAGGTGAACTCCGAGGCGCCGTACCAGAGCATGCCCAGGCCGCCGGACGACGTGAGTGTCCCGTCGTCCGAGAGCGAGAACGCACCCGGTCCCGCCTGCTTCCAGTCGGCCAGCGACTCGGCACTTCCGTCGAAGAGGGGCGTGTAGCCCTTCTCCGGACGGCAGTCGGCCTGGGTGTCGCCGACGGCCCAGCGGATGCCGCCCAGCAGATGCTGCCGGAAGGCGGGATCGGCGTACGACTCCTTGGTGTGGCCGCTGCCCGTGTAGAAGGAACGGCCGCCCCGGTACTCCTGGCACCAGGCGATCGGATGGTCGCCGCTCATCGTGCCGCCGGTGTACGACGACTCGTCGAGCGAGGCCAGTACATGGGCCCGGTCGCGCGGGTTGGAGCGGTAGTTGTACCACTCGTCCGTGCGGTTCCAGGACTCCCCGAGGTGCGCGGTGGCCGGGTGGGCCCGGTCCTCGACCTCGACGCGGGCGGGCTGGATCGCCGGGTGCGACTGGAACCAGGCGCCGGCGAGGCCGCCGTAGAACTCCCAGTCGTACTCGGTGTCGGCGGCGGCGTGGATGCCCACGTAACCGCCGCCCTGCCCGATGTACCGCTCGAACGCCTTCTGCTGTCCGTCGGTGAGGACGTCCCCGGTCGTGGAGAGGAACACCACGGCGTCGTACCGGGCGAGGTTTCGCGCGGAGAAGGCGCGCGAGTCCTCGGTGGCGTCGACCGCGAAGCCGTGTTCGGCTCCGAGGGCCTTCACCGCGGCGATGCCCTCGGGGATGGAGTCGTGCCGGAAGCCGGCGGTCTCGGAGAACACCAGGACCCGGTCGTCGGCCGCGTGCCCCTTCGGCCCGTCCGGTCCCTTCGACTCCGCCGGGCCCGACACACACCCGATGAGCAGGGCGGCGCCGGCCACCGCGGTCACGGTACGGCCAGTTGCTCGCATGAAAGACCTCCCTCAGCGAATCAGCGGATCGGCGGTCAGCGGGTCGTGAAGGTGAAGTCGTCCACGTCGTACAGGGCCCCGGTGCCGCGTCCCTTGAAGACGAGGTAGAGCGTGGTCGTGCCGCGCGGTGCCTTGGACAGGGAGGCGGTGACGTCCTGGAAGGTCTCCCAGCCGCCGGTCACCGGGACGGTCGCGCTGCCCAGGAGGCGTCCGGTGGGCGAGCCCGCGCGGACTTCGAGCTTGCCGCCCGTGCCAGCGGAGGAGACGCGTGCCGTGAGCTTCGTGGCGTTGCTCAGGACGTACGGCTCGAAGGAGATCCAGTCCTTGTTGTTGATGTCGCCGACGGTCTTGCCGCCGTGTGCGCCGGTCCTGGCCGTGACGGTCACGCCCTGGGACGTGCCGAAGTGCTCGGCCTGGCGGTGCTTGGGCTGGACGACGGACTGGTCGTGGGTGGTGAGCGCCTGCTGGCCGCCGCCTCCGCCGTCGGTGTACTCCGCGTCGAAGACACCGAAGATGTTGGCGTCCTCGTCGTGGCCGCCGTCGGCGCTGGTCTGGATGGTGCCGGAGCAGCCGTTCGCCGAGGTCACGGGGTGGCCGTGGCTGTCGTGGCCGAGGACGAAGGTGACCTTCACCTTGGCGCAGTCGATGGTGCCGTCCTCCGGGTCGGTCACCTTCACCTTGAAGGGCACCGCGTCACCGAAGGCGAACAGCTGGCCGTCCTGGGGGAGTTGGAGCGTCACCTTGGGCGCGGTGTTGCCGACGACGATCTGCACGCTGGAGCTGCCGGTGCGGCCGTCGGGGTCCTTCGCCGTCAGGGTCGCGGTGTAGGTGCCGTTCGTCTTGTACTTGTACGTCGGGTTCGCCGACGTCGACGTGCCGCCGTCGCCGAAGTCCCAGCTGTACGTGAGGGTGTCGCCGTCGGCGTCCGTGGAGCCGGCCGAGGAGAACGTGACCTTCAAAGGCGCCTGTCCGGACTGCTTGTCGGCCGTGGCCTGGGCGACGGGCGAGTGGCCGTCGGTGGCGTTCTCGATGCGGTACAGGGCGGAGTTCTCGTCGCCGCCGAACCAGGACACGCCGTAGTCGAGGACGTAGAGCGCGCCGTCCGGGCCGAAGGCCATGTCCATGACCTGGGTGCCGGTCCACGGCACGTCGTTGATGGACTGCACGGTGCCGTCGCCGTCCGAGGAGATCCGCTTGATCCAGCGGCGGCCGAACTCACCGGCGAAGAAGTCGCCGTCGTACGCCTCGGGGAACTTGACCGGCGAGTCGAGCGAGGGGTCGAAGTGGTAGACCGGTCCGCCCATCGGGGACTCGGAGCCGGTGCCGAACTCGGGCACGGAACCGCCGTCGTAGGGGATCCAGGCGGCCTGGGCCGGCGGCAGGTCGGTGAGACCGGTGTTGTTCGGCGAGGTGTTCTTGGGCGCGGCGCAGTCGAAGGCGGCGCCCGAGGTCTTCGTGGCGAAGTCGTAGTCGACGTAGGCGTCGTTGTCGCCGGTGCAGTACGGCCAGCCGAAGTTGCCGGGCTCGGTCACGCGGGCGAACTCGACCTGTCCTGCGGGGCCGCGCGCGGGGTCCGCCGCGCCGGCGTCCGGGCCGTAGTCACCGACGTAGAGGATGCCGGTCTTCTTGTCGACGCTGAAGCGGAACGGGTTGCGGAAGCCCATCGCGTAGATCTCGGGCCGCGTCTTGTCCGTGCCGGGCGCGAAGAGGTTGCCGTCGGGGATGCCGTACGAGCCGTCGGCGTTCACCTTGACGCGCAGGATCTTGCCGCGCAGGTCGTTGGTGTTGCCGGAGGTGCGCTGGGCGTCGAAGACGGGGTTGCGGTCGGCGCGCTCGTCGATGGGCGCGTAGCCGTCCGACTGGAACGGGTTGGAGTCGTCGCCGGTCGACAGGTAGAGGTTGCCGTCCGCGTCGAAGTCGATGTCGCCGCCGACGTGGCAGCAGATGCCGCGGGTCGCGGGGACGTCGAGGACCTTCTTCTCGCTGGCCTTGTCGAGGGTGCCGTCGGCGTTCAGGACGAAGCGCGAGAGGCGGTTGACGCCGTCGAAGGGCGCGAAGTCGGCCGCGGTGCCCGTCTCGGGGGCGTCGCCCGCCGGGGTGTCGAGCGGCGGGGCGTAGTAGAGGTAGATGAAGCGGTTGTCGGCGAAGCCGGGGTCGATGCCGACGCCCTGCAGGCCTTCCTCGTCGTGCGAGTAGACGTCGAGCTTGCCGGCCAGGCGGGTGTTGCCCGCGCTGTCGGTGATCCGCAGCTCGCCGTCGCGCGAGGTGTGCAGCACCGAGCGGTCCGGGAGGACGGCCAGCGACATGGGCTCGCCGGTCTCGGGCTCGCCCTTGGCGAGGGTGACCTGCTGGAAGTCTTCCGCGGCGACCGGCGCGGCGGGCGCCGCGCCCGGGTCCGCGGTGGCCGCGCCCGCCGGTGGTGTGGCGAGGGTGAGTGAGGCTCCGGCGAGGAGTGCGCCGGTGAGCAGGGCCAGCGCCTTGCGGACCCGTATCTTCGGGCGGCCTCGGCGACTGTCGGAGCCATGACTGTCGGCTCTGTGACTGTCGGCTCTGTGGCTGTCAGTTCTATCGGTGCTGGTGGGGTCGTTCGCGTGCACGGGTGCCTCCAGAATGGGGCTGGTGGTACATGCGGGTGCGATACGCCGGGGTGCGCCGTCACCCCGGAGAGAACTCTGCGAGGGGGGTGGCTAGTCGTTGCCGCCGAATGCCGCGTCGAAGGACGCGGTGGGCGGGTCGAAGTCGAAGGCCTTCAGGCGGGTGAGTGCCTCGGGTGCGCCCTGGAGGCGGTCCATGCCCGCGTCCTCCCACTCGACCGAGATCGGTCCCGTGTAGTCGATGGAGCGCAGCATCCGGAACACGTCCTCCCACGGCACGTCGCCGTGGCCCGCGGACACGAAGTCCCAGCCGCGGCGGGGATCGCCCCACGGGAGGTGCGAGCCGAGGCGGCCGTTGCGGCCGTCGAGGCGCTTGCGCGCCTCCTTGCAGTCGACGTGGTAGATCCGGTCGCGGAAGTCGTAGAGGAAGCCGACCGGGTCGAGGTCCTGCCAGACGAAGTGCGACGGGTCGAAGTTCAGCCCGAAGGCCGGCCGGTGGTCGACCGCCTTGAGCGCCTCCTTGGTCGTCCAGTAGTCGTACGCGATCTCGCTGGGGTGGACCTCGTGGGCGAACCGCACGCCCTCGTTGTCGAAGACGTCGAGGATGGGGTTCCAGCGGTCGGCGAAGTCCTCGTAGCCGCGCTGGATCATCGACTCGGGGGCCGGCGGGAACATCGCGACCAGGTGCCAGATCGCGGAGCCGGTGAAGCCGATGACGGTGTCGACGCCGAAGGCCGCGGCGGCCCGCGCGGTGTCGGCGATCTCGGCCGCCGCCCGCTGCCGTACGCCCTCGGCCTCGCCGTCGCCCCAGATGCGGGCGGGCAGGATCGCCTGGTGGCGTTCGTCGATGATGGCGTCGCAGACGGCCTGGCCGACCAGGTGGTTGGAGATGGCCCAGCACTTGAGGCCGTACTTGTCGAGCAGTTCCCGCCGCGAGTCCAGGTATCCGGGGTCCGCGAGGGCCTTGTCGACCTCGAAGTGGTCGCCCCAGCAGGCGAGTTCGAGGCCGTCGTAGCCGAAGTCGCGGGCGAGGCGGCAGACCTCTTCGAGCGGCAGGTCGGCCCACTGGCCGGTGAAGAGCGTGAAGGTGCGCGGCATCGGGACTTGCCCTCCTCAGCTGGCTATGGGGGTGAAGACGGAGTTCTTCTCGGCGCTCTCCTCGACCGCCGCGAGCACGCGCTGCACCTGCAGCCCGTCGGCGAAGGACGGCAGTGGCCGGCCGCCCTCCGCGATCGCGTGGACCAGGTCGCGGGCCTGGTGCACGAAGGTGTGCTCGTAGCCCAGCCCGTGGCCCGGCGGCCACCAGGCCTCCAGGTACGGGTGGTCGGGTTCGGTGACGAGGATGCGGCGGAAGCCCGCGTGCGTGGCGGGCTCCGTGCCGTCGTGGTACGAGAGCTCGTTGAGGCGCTCCAGGTCGAAGGCCAACGAGCCCTTCTCGCCGTTGAGTTCGATGCGCAGGGAGTTCTTGCGGCCGGTCGCGAACCGGGTGGCCTCGAAGGACGCGAGGGCTCCGGAGGCGAACCGTCCGGTGAACAGGGCGGCGTCGTCGACCGTGACGGGCCCGAGTTCGCCCCCGCCGGCCGCCGAGAGGCCTCTGGACGCCCCGGAGAGCAGGGGCCGCTCCCGTACGAACGTCTCGGTGAGCGCGGACACCCCGATCACCGGCTCGCCCGCCAGGTACTGCGCGAGGTCGACGATGTGGGCGCCCAGGTCGCCGAGCGCGCCCGAACCCGCGGTCTCCTTGCGCAGCCGCCAGGTCAGCGGGAACTCCCGGTCCACCAGCCAGTCCTGAAGGTACGTCACCCGTACGTGCCGCAGTGCGCCGATGCGGCCCTCGGCGACCATCTTCCTGGCCAGCGCCGTCGCGGGCACCCGGCGGTAGTTGAAGCCGACCATCGCGACCTGGCCGCGCGCCTCGGCGGCCTCGGCGGCCGCGGTCATCGCCTCGGCCTCCTCGACCGTGTTGGCGAGGGGCTTCTCGCACAGCACGTGCTTGCCCGCGGCGAGCGCGGCGATGGCGATCTCGGCGTGGCTGTCGCCGGGGGTGCAGACGTCCACGAGGTCGACGTCGTCGCGGGCGATCAGGGCGCGCCAGTCGGTCTCGGCGGCGGCCCAGCCGAGCCGGTCGGCCGCCGTTCTCACGGCTGTCGCGTCACGGCCGCAGACGGCGGCGAGGACGGGTCGGAGCGGTAGCTCGAAGACGCGGTCCGCGGTGCGCCAGCCCTGGGAGTGGGCGGCGCCCATGAACGCGTATCCGACCATGCCGACGCCCAGCGGGGGTCTGCCCGTCTGTGCCCCGGCTTGCGCCCCGGCCTGTTCCTCGTCAGGCTGCTGCGGCTGTCCCATCGGGAGGTCCTCCTCTTCGTCATGGCGCGGTGGGGGTGTACGGAGCGCTCCGCGGGTTACGGCGGGTGGGGACCTGCGGGTTCGTCATGGCAGGTCGCGCAGTTCCCCGCGCCCCTCAAGGGCGCCCCTGGCGGGCGCCCTCGACGAGGCCAGGCTCTACTTGAACCCCGTGGGCAGGTACGTCTTGACGTTCTCCTTGTCCACGACCGCCGAGTAGAGCGTCAGGGACGAGGGGATCTCGAACTCCGCGAGGCCGCTGATGCCCTTGCCCTGGCCGAGCGCGCGGGCGAGGTCGATCGCGGACGCGGCCATGGTGGGCGGGTACAGGACGGTGGCCTTGAGGACGCTGTTGTCCGACTCGATGGCCTGCATGGCGGACAGCGCGCCCGCTCCGCCGACCATCAGGAAGTCGTCGCGGCCGGCCTGCTCGATGGCGCGCAGGGCGCCGACGCCCTGGTCGTCGTCGTGGTTCCACAGCGCGTCGAAGCTCGACTGCGCCTGCAGCAGCTGGGACATCTTGGCCTGTCCCGACTCGACGGTGAACTCGGCGGCCTGGCGGGCCACCTTCTTGATGTTCGGGTAGTTCTTGAGGGCCGCGTCGAAGCCGGCCGTGCGCTGCTTGGTGAGTTCCAGGTTGTCGAGTCCGGCCAGCTCGATGACCTTGGCGTTCTTCTTGTCCTTGAGCTTCTCGCCGATGTAGTGACCGGCGTTGAGACCCATGCCGAAGTTGTCGCCGCCGATGTAACAGCGGTATGCCTGCGGGGAGTTGAAGATGCGGTCGAGGTTGACCACCGGGATGCCGGCCCGCATGGCCTTGAGGCCGACCTGGGTGAGGGCCTTGCCGTCGGCGGGCAGGATGACCAGGACGTCGACCTTCTTGTTGATCAGCGTCTCTATCTGGCCGATCTGGGCCGCGGTGTCGTTGGAGCCCTCGGTGATCTCCAGCGTCACGTCCTCGTACTTCTTGGCGCGGCTCTTGGCGTTGTCGTTGATCGCGTTGAGCCAGCCGTGGTCGGCCTGCGGGCCGGCGAAGCCGATGGTGACCTGCTTGCCCTTCTTGTCGTCGGCGGCGGGCTGGTCGTTGGAGGCCGGCTCGTCATCGGAGTCGTTGCTGGTGCAACCGGCGAGGAGGACACCGGCCGAGACGGCGGCGGTGCCGAAGAGCAGTCCTCTGCGGCTCGTGAGCTCTGGCATGGCGGTGGTCCCTTTCCTCAAGGCGAGTCCCTCGGGTCGTGCAGGGCGGTGCTGTGCGGGGTGCTTCGTGTGCTGCTGCACCTGCGGCTCTACGTGGTGTTCGCGGTGCGGCGCTGGACGAGTACGGCGGCGACGATGATCGCGCCCTTGGCGATCTGCTGGACGTCGCTCTGCAGGTTGTTCAGAGCGAAGATGTTCGTGATCGTGGTGAAGATCAGCACCCCGAGCACCGAGCCGACGATGGTGCCGCGTCCCCCCGTGAGCAGGGTGCCGCCGATGATCGCGGCGGCGATCGCGTCGAGCTCGTACAGGTTGCCGTTGGTGTTCTGGCCCGAGCCGGACAGGATGATCAGCATGAAGGCCGCGATGCCGCAGCACAGTCCGGAGAGCAGGTAGAGGTAGAGGCGCTGGCGGCGTACGTCGATGCCGGCGAGCCGGGTCGCCTCCGCGTTGCCGCCGACGGCCACCGTGCGCCGCCCGAAGGTGGTGCGGTTGAGCACGAGCCAGCCGATGATCGTCACGACCGCGAACATCAGGACCAGCGGCGGGACACCGAGGATGTAGGAGTCCCGTTCACCGAGGTCGAGGATGCCGTCGATGGTGACGACCTGGGTGTTGCCGTCGGTGATCTGCAGGGCGAGACCGCGGGCCGAGGCGAGCATGGCGAGGGTCGCGATGAACGGGACCATGGCGCCGTACGCGATCAGCACCCCGTTCACGAGGCCGCAGCCGACGCCGACGAGCACCGCCGTGAAGAGGACCCCCATGAAGCCGAAGTCCTGGGTGGCGACGGTGGTCGCCCAGACCGAGGCGAGTGCCACGATCGCGCCGACGGACAGGTCGATGCCGCCGGAGATGATGACGAAGGTCATCCCGACGGTGACGACACCGATCACCGAGGCCTGGGTGAGGACGAGTTGGAGGTTGCGGGTGTCGAGGAACTCGTCGGGCTTGGTGATGCCTCCGATGAGGATCAGGGCGGCGAGCACGCCGAGCAGTGACAGGGTGCGGACGTCGGCGCGGGCCACGACCGCCCGCCAGGGGCTGCGCTCCGCCTGCGATGACAGCTTCGGGGTGTCGTCCCGGGGCGGGGACACGGGCTGCGTCATGACGCCGGGCTTCCTTCCATGACGAGGTCGAGTACGCGGTGTTCGTCGAGCTCCTGGGCGGGCGCCCGGTGGACGACCCGGCCCTCTCGGAGCACCAGGACGCGGTCGGCGAGGCCGAGGACCTCGGGTACTTCACTGGAGACCATGAGCACGGCCAGGCCTTCGTCGGCGAGGCGGCGGATGACGGCGTACAGCTCGGCGCGGGCGCCGACGTCGACGCCGCGGGTGGGTTCGTCGAGCAGCAGCACCCGGCAGCCGCGCAGCAGCCAGCGGGCGAGGACCGCCTTCTGCTGGTTGCCGCCGGAGAGGGTGCGGATCAGGGCGGACGGGTTGTCGGGGCGCAGCGACAGTTCGCGGGTCGCCTTGCGCGCCGCGTCCCGTTCGGCGGTCCGGTCCAGCCAACCCCCGTACGAGAAGCGGGACATGGAGGACACGGAGACGTTCCGGGTGACGGACTCCAGCATCAGCAGGGCCTGCGCCTTGCGTTCCTCGGGGGCGAGGCCGAGTCCGGCGGCGACGGCGGCCCGGACACTGCCGGGCTTCAACTGCTTCCCCTGCACCCGCACTTGTCCGGTGCTCGGCTTACGGGCGCCGTAGATGGTCTCCAGGATCTCGGAGCGGCCGGAGCCGACGAGTCCCGCGAGGCCGACGATCTCACCGGGGCGCAGGGTGAGGTCGAGCGACTCGAACTCACCCTGACGCGAGAGACCTTGGACCTCAAGCACCGGCTCGGGCAGGTCCTGGTGCCCCGGGCGCGGCGGGAAGACGTACTCGACGTTCCGGCCGGTCATCAGCGCGACGACCTCACGGGTCGGCGTCGACTTCGCGGGCAGGCCGTTCGCCACCGCGCGGCCGTCCTTGAGGACGGTGACCCGGTCGCCGATGCGGCGGATCTCCTCCAGGCGGTGCGAGATGTAGACGACGGCGACGCCCTCGGCGGTGAGGTCCCCGACGATGCGGAAGAGGTTGTCGACCTCGTCCGGGTCCAGGGCCGCGGACGGTTCGTCCATCACGATGAGGCGTACGTCGTGGGAGAGCGCCCGGGCCATGGAGACGATCTGCTGGTGGGCGGCGGACAGTTCACCGACGAGCCGCCCCGGATCGATCTCGGGGTGCCCGAGTCGCTTGAGGAGAGCGGCAGTCGAGGCCCGTGCGTCCTTGCCGCGTACGACGAATCCGGCGGAGGTCGGTTCATGGCCGAGGTAGACGTTCTCGGCCACCGACAGGCCCTCCACCAGGTCGAGTTCCTGGTAGATGGTGGCGATGCCCAGGCGCATGGCGGCGATCGGCGAGCGCAGGGTGACCTGCTCGCCGCGCCAGCCGATGGCGCCGTCGTCCGGCTGGTGGGCGCCGGCCAGGACCTTGATGAGCGTGGACTTTCCGGCGCCGTTCTGGCCGAGCAGGCAGTGCACTTCGCCGGTCAGGACGTCGAGGTCGACGCCGTCGAGGGCCCGGACACCGGGGAACGACTTGGTGATGCCGGACATCGTGAGAAGGGGTGGTTCTGGTGCCATGACGGTTCCCCTCGGCATGTGGGCCGGTTTCAGGGCAGGGCGGAGTGAGGCAGGGCGAAGCCGGGTGGGTGGCGGCTCGGAAGGAGTGCGGCTCGGGAAGAGGGCGGCTCTGGGAGAGACGCTTACTGGTGACTGGCTGCTGGTTCCGGGGTCGGCTCAGGGAGAAGTGGCGTGTGTGCGGCTCTGGAAGCGGGTGTTACGCGGGTGAGAACAGGTGGTCGCTGATGAGGCGGGCCGCGCCGATGACTCCGGCGGTGGGGCCCAACTCCCCCAGGACGATGGGTAGGTTGCCGGTCGCGAGAGGCAGCGACTGGCGGTAGACCTGGGTGCGGATCGCGGCGAGCAGGGTGTGGCCGAGGCCGGTCACTCCGCCGCCGATGACCACCAGGCCCGGGTTGAAGAAGCTGACGAGTCCGGCGATGACCTGGCCGGTGCGGGTACCGCCCTCGCGGATCAGATCGAGCGCGGTGGCGTCCCCCGCGGCAGCGGCGGCGGCGACGTCGATGGCGCTCAGGGCGCCCGCCGCCTCCAGTCGTGCCGCGAGTTCCTGGGAAAGTCCCTGGTGGGCGGCGTCCGTGGCGTCGCGGGCCAGGGCCGCTCCGCTGAAGTGGGCCTCCAGGCAGCCCCGGTTGCCGCACGCGCACGGACGGCCGTCCGGTACGGCCTGGATGTGGCCGATGTCGCCCGCGCTGCCCGTCGTACCGCGGTAGACCTCTCCGCCGACGACGATCCCGCAGCCGATACCGGTACCGATCTTGACGCAGAGGAAGTCGCCCACGGAGCGGGCCACGCCCGCGTGCTGCTCCCCCATCGCCATCAGGTTCACATCGTTGTCGACCATGACGGGGCAGCCGAGGTCCTGACTCAGCGCCTCGCGGACGGGGAATCCGTCCCAGCCCGGCATGATCGGCGGGGCGACCGGCACACCCTCGGGGAAGCGAACCGGACCGGGTACCCCGATGCCGGCGCCGTCGAACCCCTCGGCGAGTCCCGATGCCTTCAACTTCGCCGCCATGGACAGGACCTGCTCGAAGACCGCGACCGGGCCCTCGCGTACGTCCATGGGCTGGTTGATGTGTCCCAGCACCTCCAGCTCCGCGTTGGTGACGGCGACGTCTATCGACGTGGCCCCGATGTCGACGCCCAGGAAGCGCAGCGCCGGAGCGAGCCGGATGTTGTGGGACCTGCGGCCGCCGCGGGAGGCGGCGAGTCCGTCGGCCACCACGAGGCCGGTCTCCAGGAGCCGTTCGACCTCCACGGCCAGTTTCGACCGGGAGAGATCGACCTGATCCCCCAGCTGCGCCCGCGAGTTGGGGCCGCCGTCACGCAGCAGTCTGAGCAGGCGCGCCTGGTGGGCGTTCCCGGGTCGCGCTGTCATACGTCTCACGAGCCCCTCCCCGCCTCATCGGCACCGCCGTCGTTGTCTTTCGAGGGGAACGTAGCAGTGGCTGCCGGGGGTGGGAAGAAGTTGCGCAGGAATTACCTCTTACTTTTTCCACTGAGTGGACAAAGAAGCGTGCGCCGGAGGCTCGCGGGGCAGTCCGGGCTCCGCCCGGGGGTGGTTCTTTGGCTGCGGGTACGTCGCGGCCGGTCGCGCAGTTCCCCGCACCCCTGCCGGGGCGCATACCGGTGCCAATCGCCCAACCTTGTGGCTCCCGCTGTGATCCACGACACGTTACCGGGGGTATCTGAAACATGGTGTCGCAGGTAAATTGCGGGGAGCGCGCTGAAGTCGAGCCATGTTTCTGAGTAGCCGTCAGTCGTCAGTGAGGATCCTTCGCGATGGAGCAGCAGCACGTCGACGTCCTGGTCATCGGCGCCGGAATCTCCGGTGTCAGTGCCGCATGCCACGTACTGCGTGCCGTCCCGGGCGCGTCACTCGTCGTCCTGGAACGCCGTGCCCGCGTCGGTGGCACCTGGGACCTCTTCCGGTATCCCGGTGTCCGCTCCGACTCCGACATGCACACCTTCGGATTCGGGTTCCGCCCCTGGCACGACGCGCGCATCCTCGCCGAGGGCGCGCAGATCCGGCAGTACGTCGAGGACACCGCGGCCCACGACGGCGTGCTGGAGCGCATCCGCTTCCGCCGCCGGGCGATCGGCGCCGACTTCTCGCACGCCACCGGCCGCTGGACCGTCGAGGTCGAGGACGAGAGCACCGGCGCGCGCGAGTCGTACAGCGCGGGCTACGTCATCGGATCGACCGGCTACTACGACTACGACACCCCCTATCGGCCGCGGTTCCCGGGCGAGGCCGACTACCGGGGCACCCTGGTCCATCCGCAGCAGTGGCCGGCCGATCTCGACCACACCGGCCGACGCGTGGTCGTCATCGGTTCGGGGGCCACCGCCATCACCCTGCTGCCCGCGATGGCGGACGACGCGGCGCACGTCACCATGCTGCAGCGCTCCCCCACCTACGTCCTCGGGCTGCCCGAGATCGACCCGCTCACCCGCGTCCTGCAGCTGCTGCGCGCCCCGGCCCGGCTGACGCACAGGATCGCCCGCGCCCGCAACATCGCGCTGCAGCGCGGGAGTTACGTCTTCTGCCGCAGGTACCCGCGCCTCGCCCGCAGGATTCTTCTCGGGCTGGTACGGGTCCGGGCCGGCAGGGACGTCGACATGCGCCACTTCAGCCCGGCGTACAAGCCCTGGGACCAGCGGCTGTGCGTCGTCCCCGGCGGCGACCTGTTCAAGGTGCTCAGGAGCAGGAAGGCGTCGATCGCCACCGGCCACATCGACACCTTCACCGCCGACGGCATCCGGCTGAAGTCCGGCGAGGAACTGAAGGCCGACATCGTCGTGACCGCCACGGGCCTGAACGTCCGCCTCCTGGGCGGTATGGCGCTCACCGTCGACGGCCGCCCGGTGGACGTCAAGGACCGCGTCCTCTACAAGGCGGTCCTGCTGGAGGGCGTCCCCAACATGTCCCTCGTCATCGGCTACACCAACGCCTCCTGGACCCTGAAGGCGGACCTGGCGGCCGACTACACCGCCCGGCTCATCGCGCACATGCGGCGCGAAGGGCACGACGTCGCCACCCCGGTGGCCTCCGACGGTGACCGCTCGGCGGCCTCCGTCATGGGCGAGGCGCTGACCTCCGGCTACATCACCCGCGCCGACGAGGTCATGCCGCGCCAGGGCACCCGCGCCCCGTGGCGGCTGTGGAACAGCTACTACCGCGACCGCGCCATGCTCCGGGACGCCCCCGTCGAGGACGGCCCGTTGCATTTCACCACGGCGGGGCCGCAGACCTCCGTACGCACGCCCGCCACGGACACGCCCACCACGTCCACCTCGGGCATCGCGGACACCGAGGCAGGCGCCCAGGAAGCCCCTCGCGTCGCCTGACCGTCCGGCCCGCACCCCCCCAAAAAAAAGCCCCACCCCCAGCCCCGTACGAATGCACAGCACGCACCGGCCCGCGCACCCGCCTCCCCCCATGGCGGCCGAGCAGACAACCGAGGACGAAGATGACTGCGCACCTGACCAGGAAGCTCTACGACGAGCGCCTGCGGACCCTGTCCGAGGGCTCCGTGAACGTCAACTTCAACGCCTTCGTCGACATCAGGTGGGACGACCCCGAGTTCGCCGTGGACCTCGACGACCCGCGCTGGGTGCTCACCAGCGCGGACGCCCTGGGCGCCCACCCCTGGTACCAGGAGCAGTCGCTCGAAGCCCGCATCCGGATCGGGATCTGGCGCTGGGCGGTCATCGCGAAGGTCGGCATGCAGTTCGAGAACCTCCTCATGCGCGGAGCCCTCGACTACATCTACCAACTGGACAACCGGGACCAGGAGTTCAGGTATCTCACCCACGAGATCACCGAGGAGACCCACCACACCCAGATGTTCCAGGAGCTGGTCAACCGCACCGGCGTGGACACCGCGGGCGGCAAGCGCTGGTTCCGGCAGCTCAGCCGCATCCTGCCGCTGGCCGGTTCGCTCTACCCCGAGGCGTTCTTCACCGGCATCCTGGCCGGCGAGGAGCCCATCGACCACCTGCAGAAGGGCGCCCTGCGCAGCGGGGAGCCGGTGCATCCCCTCCCGCAGCGGATCATGCAGATCCACATCGCCGAGGAGGCCCGGCACATCTCCTTCGCGCATGAGTTCCTGCGTCTGCGGGTGCCGCGCTTCGGCAAGGTCCGCCGCGGCGCCCTGTCCGTCCTGTTCCCGCTGATCATGCGGTCCCTGTGCGACGTCATCATGATCCCCGACCGGAAGTCCGCCGCCCAGGTCGGCATCCCGGCCTGGGTGGTCAAGGACGTCTTCTGGAAGTCCGAGGCCGGGCAGCGGATGCTCCACGACCTCTTCTCCGACGTGCGGATGCTCGCCCAGGACATCGGTCTGATGAACAAGGTGTCCCGGCCCCTGTGGAAGGCCCTGCGCATCGACGGCCGCCCGGCGCGCTTCCGCGGTGAGCCCGCCGCCCTGCACACCGACTGAGCCGCCACCAGCCGCGCCTCGCCCTTCCCCCGAACGGAGACCAGCCCGCCGTGCCGTACGTCGTCACCCGATCCTGCTGCGCCGACGCCTCCTGCGTGCTGGCCTGTCCGGTCAACTGCATCCACCCCGCGCCGGGCGAAGCCGGATTCGCGACGGCCGAGATGCTGTACGTCGATCCGCTCACCTGCGTGGACTGCGGCGCCTGCACGACCGCCTGCCCGGTGGACGCGCTCAAGCCCCATACGGCCCTCGGCGAGCCCGAGTTGCCGTTCCTGGAACTGAACGCCTCCTACTACAAGGAGAACCCGCACGCCGACCGCACACCCATGTACGTCGTGCCCCGGCAACGCGAGCTCCCGGCGGGCGAGTTGTCCGTCGCCGTCGTCGGCGCGGGGCCCGCCGGTCTCTTCGCCGCCGACGAGCTGCTGCGCCACCCCGGTGTACGCGTCACGGTCCACGACCGCCTCCCCACGCCGTACGGTCTCGCGCGGGCCGGTGTCGCACCGGACCACCAGGACACCAAGCAGGTCACCCAGCTCTTCCGGACCATCGAGTCCCAGCCCGGCTTCGGCTACCGCCTCGGCGTCGAGGTCGGCACCCACCTCACGCACGCCGATCTCCTGCGCGAGCACCACGCGGTGATCTACGCGGTGGGCGCCGCGACCGACAAGCGCCTCGGCATCGAGGGCGAGGACCTGCGGGGCAGCGCCTCCGCGACGGACTTCGTCGCCTGGTACAACGGCCACCCCGACCGTGCGGACGACGCGTACGACCTGGACACCGAGCGGGCCGTCGTCATCGGCAACGGGAACGTCGCCCTCGACGTCGCCCGCATCCTCACCGCCGACCCCGACGTCCTGGCCCGTACCGACATCTCCGACCGCGCGCTCGCCGCGCTCCGCGCCAGCAAGGTCCGTGAGGTCGTTCTGCTGGGCCGGCGCGGCCCCGCCCAGGCGGCCTTCACCGTGCCCGAACTGCTCGCCCTCTCCGCCGTCGAGGACGTGGACGTCCGCGTCGAGGGCTGGCCGGACGGTCTGGACCCCGCCGCCACCGAGAAGACCCGGCTGCTGTCGCGGCTGGCCGCCCGGACGCCGGTCGGGGGCCGCCGCCGTATCGTGCTGCGCTTCCTGACCAGTCCCGTCCGCCTCACCGGAGACACGTCCGTCCGGGCCCTGGAGGTCACCGCCACCGCGCTGCACACGGACGAGGACGGCTCCGTACGCGCCCTGCCCACCGGCGGGACACAGGCCCTGGAGACCGGTCTCGTCCTGCGCTCGGTCGGCTACCGCGCCCGGCCCGTCCCCGGCCTGCCCTTCGACGAGGACAGCGCGACCGTCCCCCACGAGGGCGGCAGGGTCGAGCCGGGCGTCTACGTCGCGGGCTGGATCAAGCGCGGGCCCACCGGCTTCATCGGGACGAACAAGACCTGCGCCCACGAGACGGTCGAGTCCCTTCTCGACGACTTCGCCGCCGGTCGGCTCGCACAGCCGGTGCGCGGCGGTGTCAGGACGACGACGGACGCGCTGGGAGTGACCGCTCCGGGAGTGGACGCGCTGGGAGTGGACGCCTGGCGTGCGATAGACCGTGCGGAACGGGCGGCGGGCGAGGCACAGGGCCGTCCGCGCGTGAAGTTCACGGACACCGAGTCGTTGCGCCGGGCCGCACGCGCCGTCCCGGCGACGGCGGCACGCGGCTGATACCCACAAGGCCCGGGGAGCACACGGCCGACACCCACGCCGACCCCCGCACAGCCCGGGGCGGAGGGCTCAGACCCTCCGCCGATCCGGCTGAAAACGCCTACAGATCCGCCACGCGCTGCTGCGGCGACAGCTCCACACCCAGGTTGCGCAGTGTCGCGTCCAGCACCGCCCAGACCGAACGGCACAGCATCTCGCGCAGCTCCTCCTCGGACAGCTCGCGCTGCTCGTCGCGCACCCACTGGTTGACGGAGGTGTCCACGAAGCCCACGATGCCGATCGCCACCGACCGGATCGGCGCCTCGGGCACCCCCAGTGCCTTGAGCACGTCCCCGAACCGGTCGCTGAGCATCAGCGCGATGGCCGCCTTGGTGTCCGCGACCAGCGACCCGTCGCCCATCGCGTGCTCCCCGACGCCCATGTAGGCGTACAGGCGCGGGTGTTGGGACACCCAGTCCAGATGCGCGCCCACCACGCGCCGTACGGACTCCTCGATCGTCCCGTCGAAGGTGAGGGTGGGTTCGATCCCCCGCATGAACGACTCCACCACCCGCCGGCGGATCAACTCGTCCAGCGTGGCGCGGTCCTTGAAGTGGCGGTACAGCACCGATCGCGGCAGCCCCACGCGCTCCGCCAGCCGCTGCAGTTTGAAGCGCGTGCCCTCGTCCTCGATGAGGGCCACCGCCGCGTCCACCAGGTCGAGCTGTCGCTGCGCCTTGTGGTCGTCCCAGCGGGTGGAGCGCCCGTCGGTCTGCGGCTCGCCGCCGGTTCTGTCAGCCATCTCGCCACACTACCGACGTCCCGGCGAGGGCACGGACGCGACGAACCACTACTGGTCACGCGGGCGGGCGTGGTACGTCGTGCGGGTGTGTTCGGTGTGGGTACGCATGACCTCGGTCGCGCGCTGTTCGTCGCGGGCCGCGATCGCGGCGATCAGGTCGCGGTGCTCGATCCAGGACTGCTGCCCGCGCTGCCGGGCGACCGGGGTGTAGTACCAGCGCACCCGCCGGTCGACCTGCGCGGCCAGTTCGGCGAGGACCGTGTTCCCGGCGAGGTCCATGACCTTGGCGTGGAAGCGGGCGTTCGTCGCGACCGCGGCGTCCACGTCGTCGGCGGCCACGGCCGCCTCGCCCTCGGCGCACAGCGCCTCCAGGTCGGCGATGTCGGAGGTGCCCGTGTTGGCCGCCGCGAGCCGGGCGGCCTCGGCCTCCAGCAGTGTGCGCACGGTGAGGAGTTGGTCCGCCTCCGCCTCGGTCGGCTCGTGCACGAACGCGCCCTGGGCGGGCCGCAGATCGACCCACCCTTCCGTGTTGAGCCGCTGCAGCGCCTCGCGCACGGGCTGCCGGGAGACCCCGAGGTGTCCGGCCAGTTCACTCTCGACCAGGTGCTGACCGGGCTGGAGGGCGCGTGTCGTGATCAGTTCGAGCAGGGCCTCGTAGACGCGGTCCCTGAGCGGCCCCGGCCGTTCGAGCTTCGGCACGGACCCCTGCGGCAGTCCGGTCGACAACATCGCGGTCCCCCTCCTGGGCAGTGGCGGCGTGTGCGCCGACGGCACGGCAGCCTGAAAGCCAGTATCAATTGTCTTTCGTCTACAGTCTACGGCGCACAAGGGCCAGGCCGAGGGGGAGTTGGCCTCGTCACACTCCGCAGGACCCGCAGGTCACGGGCAGTGGATGACCTGACCCGCGTACGAGAGATTGCCGCCGAAGCCGAAGAGGAGGACGCGGTCGCCGGTGGAGATCTCGCCGCGTTCGACGAGCTTGGACAGGGCCATCGGGATGCTGGCGGCGGAGGTGTTGCCGGACTCGACGACATCGCGGGCGATGACGGCGTTCACGGCGCCGATCTTCCCGGCGAGGGGTTCGATGATCCGCAGGTTCGCCTGGTGCAGCACGACCGCGGCGAGGTCCTCGGGGGTGACTCCGGCGCGCTCGCAGGCCTTGCGCGCGATGGCCGGCAGTTTGGTGGTGGCCCACCGGTAGACGCTCTGGCCCTCCTGCGCGAACCGGGCGGGGGTGCCCTCGATGCGTACCGCGTGCCCCATCTCGGGCACCGAGCCCCAGAGCACCGGTCCGATGGCGGATTCCTCGGCGGCCTCGACGACGGCGGCGCCCGCCCCGTCCCCGACGAGGACGCAGGTCGTACGGTCCGTCCAGTCGGTGACCTCGGACATCTTGTCGGCGCCGATCACCAGGACGCGGGTCGCGCCCCCGGCCCGTACGGCGTGGTCGGCGGTGGCCAGCGCGTGCGTGAAGCCGGCGCAGACCACGTTCAGGTCCATCACGGCCGGTGACGGGATGCCGAGGCGGGCGGCGACGCGGGCGGCCATGTTCGGCGAGCGGTCGACGGCGGTGGAGGTGGCCACCAGGACGAGGTCGATGTCCTCGGGGGTGAGGCCGGCGGCGGCCAGGGCCTTGGCGGCGGCGTGCGCGGCCAGCTCGTCGACCGGTTCGTCGGGTCCGGCGATGTGGCGGGTACGGATGCCCACCCGGCTCGTGATCCACTCGTCGCTGGTGTCGACCAGCTCCGCCAGGTCCTCGTTGGTGAGAACCCTGGCGGGCTGGTAGTGGCCGACGGCGGTGATGCGTGAGCCGTTCATGGGCGGTCCCTTGCTTGCCGGGGTAACGGGACTCACCAGTCTGATCAGGTACTCACGGGTACGCGGGCACGTAAAGTCACAGGATTGCCGCGTCACCCTTGTCGGCTTCCGTCAGACCCTCGGACGCCCGAACACCCCTCCAGCGGACGTTCGGGTACCTATCCCATGATCACGCCCGGCGGCCCGCCCATGGTCGCGGGCGGGTGTTCATCCCGTGAACAACTGGGTCGCTTTCTGTACGAGCTCGTACAGACCATAGGCCAGCGGCGCTCCCACCCAGACCCAGGCGAAGACGATCAGCGGGCGGCGGTCGGGCACCGGGCCGTCCGCCGCGGCACCGCCCGGCGGGCTGCTGTCACTCGTGGACATCGGCGGCCTCCTTCTTCTTCTGGGCGGGGACGTGGTGGCGGGCGTCGACGGGCCGGACGAGTTCGTTGGCCACGAACCCGACGGCGAGCAGTCCGATCATGATGACCAGTGACAGTCCGTAGAGGGACGCTCCGGATTTGCCGGCCTCCTCCTGCCGGTCCGCGATCCAGTTGACGATCAGCGGTCCGAGCACCCCGGCCGTGGACCAGGCGGTGAGCAGCCGCCCGTGGATCGCACCGACCTGGTAGGTCCCGAAGAGGTCCTTCAGATAGGCGGGGACGGTCGCGAAGCCGCCTCCGTAGAAGGAGAGGATCACCAGCGCGGCGATGATGAAGACGGGCTTGGAGGAGTCCCCGACCCAGGCGATGAGCGCGTACATCAGCGCGCCGACGCCCAGGTAGACGCGGTAGATGTTCTTGCGCCCGATCAGGTCGGACGTGGACGACCAGCCGATGCGGCCCGCCATGTTCGCCGCCGAGAGCAGCGCGACGAAACCGGCCGCCGCCGACACCGAGACGGGGGTCGAGGTGTCCGCGAAGAAGTCCGTGATCATCGGCGCGGCCTTCTCCAGGATGCCGATGCCCGCGGTCACGTTCATGCAGAGCACGATCCACAGCAGCCAGAACTGCGGGGTGCGCACGGCACTGTTCGCGGAGACCTGGACGCCCTCCAGCGGGGCCGGGGTGCCGTCGGCCGCGGTCTTCGCGGGGCGCGGCACGCGCACGAGCAGCACACCGAGCGACATGAAGACGGCGTACGTCAGTCCGTGCACGAGGAAGGCGAGCGCGATGCCCGAGCTGTCGGAGCCGAAGGACTCCAGCATCTGCGCGGACCACGGCGAGGCGATCAGCGCGCCGCCGCCGAAGCCCATGATGGCGATGCCGGTGGCCATGCCGGGCCGGTCCGGGAACCACTTGATGAGCGTGGAGACGGGCGAGATGTAGCCGATGCCCAGGCCGATGCCGCCGACGAAGCCGTAGCCGAACACGATCAGCCAGTACTGCTCGGTGGCGGCGCCGAGGGCGGAGATCAGGAAGCCCGAGGAGAAGCAGATCAGGGCGACCGTCATCGCCCAGCGCGGCCCGTTGCGCTCCACGAGCGTGCCGCCGAACGCGGCGGACAGGCCGAGCATCACGATGCCGAGCTGGAAGGGCAGGGCGCTCTGGGTGCCGCTGAGGTCGAGCGCGGACTCCAGGGAGGGCTTGAACACGGACCAGGCGTAGGCCTGTCCGATGGAGAGGTGGACCGACAGGGCCGCGGGCGGGACCAGCCAGCGGCTCCAGCCCGGTGGGGCTACAGGGGGACTCATGATCCCGGACGATAGGAAGCGGTTGTTCAGTTGGGAAGGCGGTCCGCCCCAACTGGTCGACCGTATGCGGTGAACGGTATGCGGGCTGCGGTGAACGGTCGGTTTCGGCCGACGAACGGTGTTTCCGGCCGAACTCCGTCTCTCTACCAAGGGTGTTCGGGAGACGACCCTCAGCGAACCCTTGAGCCGGCTCCAACCCGCGAGGGCGCCCGCGGACGCCTCGTCCCAGGTGCTGCGCGAACCCTTGCTGCCCCAACTCCCATACTGTAGACAATATTCAGTCGACATGGTTCATCACGCTTCAACGCTGTTCAGCGTCTCCTCGGTACCCTCGACCGAACGGAGCCCCCAAGTGACTGTGCTATCCCGGGGAGCAACCCCCGGACCCCCGGCAGAAAAGCAGGTCGGCCGGCACGGCCGGAACCTCTTCGCGAGGAGGTTCCGGTGAAGGTGGCAGTTCTCGGCGCCGGTGCGATCGGCGCCTACGTCGGAGCCGCGCTGCATCGCGCGGGTGCCGATGTGCACCTCATCGCCCGTGGACCGCATCTCGCGGCCATGAGGCAGCACGGAGTGCGCGTGCTCAGTCCGCGCGGTGACTTCACCGCCCGGGCCCACGCCACCGACGACCCGGCCGAGGTCGGCCCGGTCGACTTCGTCCTCCTGGGCCTGAAGGCCAACTCGTACGCGGCGTGCGGGCCGCTCATCGAGCCCCTGCTCCACGACTCGACCGCGGTGATCGCCGCGCAGAACGGCATTCCCTGGTGGTACTTCCACCGGCACGGCGGCCCGCACGACGGCCACCGCGTCGAGAGCGTGGACCCCGGCGGCGCGGTCAGTGCGGTGATCGCGCCCTCCCGGGCCATCGGCTGTGTCGTCTACGCGGCCACCGAACTGGCGGGCCCCGGAGTGGTCCGCCATCTCGAAGGCACCCGCTTCTCCATCGGCGAACCCGACCGTACGGTCTCGGTGCGCTGCAGCGAGTTCGGCGAGGCCATGGTGGCCGGCGGGCTCAAGTGCCCGGTGGAACCGGACCTGCGCAACGACATCTGGCTCAAGCTGCTCGGCAACATCTCCTTCAACCCCATCAGCGCCCTGGCCCGGGCCACCATGCGGCAGATGTGCCTGCACGGCGGCACCCGCCGGGTCATCGAGATCATGATGACCGAGACGCTCGCGGTCGCCGAGGCACTGGGCTGCCGGGTGGGTGTCTCCATCGAGCGGCGCCTCGCCGGCGCGGAACGGGTCGGCGACCACCGCACCTCGACGCTCCAGGACCTGGAGCGCGGCAAACCGCTCGAACTCGACGTGCTGCTCGCCGCCGTCGTCGAACTGGCGGAGATCACCGACGTCCCGGTGCCCACACTCCGCACCGTCCACGCCATCTCGGACCTGCTCGCACTGAGGACCGCCGCATGAGGAGCCCCATGCAGAACCTGAGGACCGCCGTATGAGGAAGCGAGACCGAACTCCCAAGGTCTACAACCGACTTCAGTACCCCATGGTCCGTGACTCCCGTGACGAGCCCTTCCGCAGGGCGAGTTGGGACGAGGCCCTGGACCGGGCCGCCCGGGGCCTGGGCGCGGCGCGCGACGCGTTCGGCCTGTTCTCCTGCGCCCGCGCGACCAACGAGATGAACTACGTGGCGCAGAAGTTCGCCCGCGTGGTCATGGGCACCAACAACGTCGACTCCTGCAACCGCACCTGCCACGCACCCAGCGTGGCGGGCCTGTCGGCGGCCTTCGGCTCGGGCGGCGGCACCTCCTCGTACGCGGAGGTCGAACACACCGACCTGGTCGTGATGTGGGGCTCCAACGCCCGTTTCGCGCACCCGATCTTCTTCCAGCACGTCCTGAAGGGCATCAGGAACGGCGCCCGGATGTACGCGGTCGACCCGCGCCGCACCTCCACGGCGGAGTGGGCCGAGAGCTGGCTCGGGCTGAACGTGGGCACGGACATCCCGATGGCCCACGCGATCGGCCGCGAGATCATCCGGGCGGGTCTCGCGAACGACGCGTTCATCGCGCGGGCGACCACCGGTTTCGAGGAGTACAAGCAGCTCGTCGAGCCGTGGACGCTGTCGCTCGCGGAGAAGGTGACGGGCGTACCGGCCGCCGCGATACGGGAGTTGGCGCACGCCTACGCCCGCGCCGAGCGCGCCCAGCTGTGCTGGACGCTCGGCATCACCGAGCACCACAACGGCACGGACAACGTCCGGGCGCTCATCAATCTGTCGCTCCTGACCGGGCACGTGGGCCGCTTCGGTTCCGGGTTGCAGCCCCTGCGCGGACAGAACAACGTGCAGGGCGGCGGTGACATGGGCGCCATCCCGAACCGGCTGCCCGGCTTCCAGGACATCCTCGATCCGGACACCCGGCTGAAGTTCGAGTCGGCGTGGGACACCGTCATCCAGCCGCACTACGGGATGAACCTGACGGAGATGTTCGAGGCCATGGAGGAGGGCTCGCTCAGGGCCGTCTACTGCATCGGGGAGAACCCGGCGCAGTCGGAGGCCGACAGCGAGCAGGCGGTACGCCGTATGAAGGCCCTGGACTTCCTCGTCGTCCAGGACATCTTCCTGACGAAGACGGCCGAGCTGGCGGACGTGATCCTGCCCGCGACGGCCGGCTGGGCCGAGACCGAGGGCACGACCACCAACAGTGAGCGGCGGGTTCAGCGGGTGCGGCGGGCGGTCGTCCCGCCCGGCGAGGCCCGCGAGGACATCGACATCCTCTGCGACCTCGCCTCCCGCATGGGACACGAGTGGAAGTACGAGGACTCCGAGGCGGTGTGGGACGAGCTGCGCTCGGTGTCCCCGGACCACTACGGGATGACGTACGAGCGGCTGGAGGAGCATCAGGGCATCCAGTGGCCGTGCCCGCGGACGGACCGGATCGAACCGACCTATCTGCACGGCAGGTTGTGGGAGTCCGACCCGGCCGCGCGGGGTCGGCTCGCGCCCTTCGGGATCGTCCAGCACGATCCGCCCGTCGATCTGACGGACGAGCAGTTTCCCATCCGGCTGACCACCGGGCGGCGGCTCGACTCGTACAACACCGGGGTGCAGAGCGGTGGTTTCGCCTCGCCGATGCGGCGGGGTGAGTTCGTCGAGCTGTGCCCGGAGGACGCGGAGCGCTACGGCGTGGTGGTCGGCGAGCAGGTCCAGGTCTCCTCGCGGCGCGGTGCGGTGGTGGCCCCGGTGTGGGTCGACACCGCGCTGCGGCCCGGGCTCGCGTTCATGACCATGCACTTTCCCGACGAGGTGGACACCAACCAGCTGACGATCGAGGCCAACTGCCCGATCGCGGGGACGGCGGAGTTCAAGGCGTCGGCGATCCGGATCGAAAAACTGCCGGTCGCTACTCAAGTGAGGTGATGTCAAGTGGACCTGCACTTCGGTGACAGCAAACCGACGGACGAGGAACGGGCGGCGATCGACACGCTGCTCGGCCCTCCGGAGTCTTCGTGGGAGGGCGCCGACCGGTCCGACGCCGACCTGAGGTGGGCACGCGGCGGGCGAGAGGCCCGGGAACGTCGTGACCTGCTGTTGCCGGGGCTGCACGCCGTCCACGACCGGATCGGCTGGATCAGCGAGGGCGCCCTCGACTACCTGTGCCGGCGGCTCACCGTGCCGCCGGCGGAGGCCTACGGTGTCGCCACCTTCTACGCGATGTTCTCGGTGAAGCCGCGCCCCGCCACGGTCCTGCACGTGTGCACGGACCTGGCGTGCGCGGCGGCCGGGTCCGCGGAACTCTGCGCGGGCGTCGAGGCCCGCCTCGGCCTCGGCAGCGGCGTCAGCGTCGAGCGCAGCCCCTGCCTCGGCCTGTGCGAACGGGCCCCGGCCGCCCTCGCGGTCAAGGCCGGCGACCCGGTGCGTACGGCCGTGTCGGCGCCCGCGACCGTCGAACGGGCCGTGCTCGCGGCGGGCGCGCCCGACTCGGCGCCCGAGGAACCGGCCGCCGCGCTGGCGGTCCCGCAGGCCGGGGACCCCTCGCTGATGCTGCTCGGCCGGATCGGCGTGGTCGATCCGGCGTCGATCGACGACTACCGGGCGCACGGCGGTTACACGGCCCTGCGGCAGGCCTTCGCGATCGGCCCCGCCGGGGTCATCCGCGAGGTCACCGACGCGGGCCTGGTCGGGCGCGGCGGCGCCGCCTTCCCCACCGGCCGCAAATGGCAGGCCACGGCGTCGCAGCCCGACCACCCGCACTACCTCGTCTGCAACGCCGACGAATCCGAGCCCGGCACCTTCAAGGACCGTGTGGTCATGGAGGGCGACCCGTACTCCCTCGTGGAGGCGATGACGATCGCGGCGTACGCGGTCGGAGCGCACAAGGGCTACCTCTATCTGCGCGGCGAGTACCCGCGGGCCCTGCGCCGCATGGAGCACGCCGTCGGACAGGCCCGCACGCGTGGTCTGCTCGGGGACGACATCCTCGGCCAGGGCTACGCCTTCGACATCGAGATCCGGCGCGGCGCGGGCGCGTACATCTGCGGTGAGGAGACCGCCCTCTTCAACTCCATCGAGGGGTACAGGGGTGAGCCGCGGTCGAAGCCGCCCTTCCCCGTGGAGAAGGGTCTGTTCGGCAAACCGACCGCCGAGAACAACGTCGAGACCCTGGTCAACGTCCTGCCGATCCTCACCATGGGCGCCCCGGCGTACGCGGCGATCGGCACCGGCACCTCCACCGGGCCGAAGCTGTTCTGCGTGTCCGGCAGCGTGGACCGGCCCGGCATCTACGAGCTGCCGTTCGGCGCCACGCTCGGCGAGCTGCTGGAACTGGCGGGCGTACGCGAGCGGCTGCGCGCGGTGCTCCTCGGCGGCGCGGCCGGCGGCTTCGTACGGCCCGACGAGCTGGACATCCCGCTCACCTTCGAGGGCACCCGGGCGGCCGGCACGACGCTCGGCTCCGGGGTGGTGCTGGCCTTCGACGACACCGTGCCGCTGCCGCGCCTGCTGCTGCGGATCGCCGAGTTCTTCCGCGACGAGTCGTGCGGGCAGTGCGTGCCGTGCCGGGTCGGGACCGTGCGCCAGGAGGAGGCCCTGCACCGCATCGTCGAGCGGACCGGCGCCGACGCGGCGGCCGACATCACGCTGCTGCGGGAGGTGGGCCGGGCCATGAAGGACGCCTCGATCTGCGGTCTGGGACAGACCGCGTGGAACGCCGTGGAATCCGCCATCGACCGCCTGGGGGCGTACGAATGACCGTGACATCGCTGGGGATCCCCCGCCGACTGCTGGAGTTCCGGATCGACGGCGAGCCCGTGCGGGCGCCGGAGGGCTCGACGATCCTCGACGCCTGCCGGTCGGCGGGCAAGGACGTGCCGACCCTGTGCCAGGGCGACACCCTCACCCCCAAGAACGCCTGCCGGGTCTGCGTCGTCGAGGTCGAGGGCGCCCGCACCCTCGTCCCGGCCTGTTCTCGCAAGGCCGAGGCGGGCATGGAGGTGCGCACGGACACCGAGCGCGCCAGACACAGCCGCAAGATCGTCCTTGAGCTGCTCGCGTCCTCCGTGGACCTGTCGACCACACCGGAGGTCGCCGGCTGGCTCAAGGAGTACGAGGCCAAGCCCGACCGGTTCGGCCCCGGCGCGGCCCGCGTCGACGAGCAGCCGAGGATCGACAACGACCTCTACGTCCGCGACTACGACAAGTGCATCCTCTGCTACAAGTGCGTGGACGCCTGCGGCGACCAGTGGCAGAACACCTTCGCGATCTCGGTCGTCGGCCGCGGTTTCGACGCCCGGATCGCCGTGGAGCACGACGGCCCCCTCACCGATTCGGCCTGCGTGTACTGCGGCAACTGCATCGAGGTGTGCCCGACGGGCGCGCTTTCGTTCAGATCGGAGTTCGACATGCGTGCGGCGGGTACGTGGGACGAGTCGGCGCAGACCGAGACGACCACGGTGTGCGCCTACTGCGGAGTGGGCTGCAACCTCACCCTGCACGTACAGGACAATGAGATCGTCAAGGTCACCTCGCCGCACGACAACCCGGTGACCCACGGCAACCTCTGCATCAAGGGCCGCTTCGGCTACCAGCACGTACAGAACCGGGACTGATCAGGACATGGGACGAGTCACGGAACGACGCAAGGTGATCCGCATCCGCGACGGGGTGGTCTCCGCCCGTCCGGACACGCTCGTCGCCGAGGAACCACTGGAGATCCGCCTCAACGGAAAACCCCTCGCGATCACGATGCGCACCCCGGGCGACGACTTCGCGCTCGCGGCGGGCTTCCTGGTCAGCGAGGGGGTGCTGGGCGCGGCGGACGAACTGCAGAACATCGTCTACTGCGCCGGCGCCACCGTGGACGGCTCGAACACGTACAACATCGTCGACGTACGGACGGCGCCCGGCGTCGTCATCCCCGACATCACGCTCGAACGCAACGTGTACACGACGTCGTCCTGCGGGCTGTGCGGCAAGGCCAGCCTGGACGCGGTCCGTACGACGGCCCGCTGGACGATCGACGACACGCACGGCGGCACGACTCCCCCGGTACGGCTCGGGCCCGAACTGCTCGCGAGCCTCCCCGACCGGCTGCGCGCGGCGCAGCGCGTGTTCGACCGGACCGGGGGTCTGCACGCGGCGGCCCTGTTCACCGAGGACGGCGAGCTGGTCGACATCAGGGAGGACGTGGGCCGGCACAACGCGGTCGACAAACTGGTCGGCCGCGCCCTCCAGAACGGCTCCCTGCCGCTCTCCCGCACGGTCCTGCTGGTCTCGGGGCGCGCCTCCTTCGAGCTGGCCCAGAAGGCGGTGATGGCGGGCATCCCGGTGCTCGCCGCGGTCTCGGCGCCGTCCTCGCTCGCGGTCGACCTGGCCGCCGAGTCCAATCTGACCCTCGTCGGTTTCCTGCGGGGCACCTCCATGAACGTGTACGCGGGCGAGCACCGCATCGCTCTGCAGGCCGCGGCCGCCCAGGGCTGACCGGTCTCCCCGCTGCACGGCGGCGGGGCCCCGATCCGGCGGGGAGCGCCCCCTGCGCCGGAGGGGCCCCGCCTCACGCCCACAGAGCGGTGGTACGCGCCTATCTGACGCTCCATCAGCACCCATCCGGAGGTACCCGCGCGGCAGGCGCGTACCCCGGTGGCCCCCGTCTCGTTTTCCTGACGACCTCGAACGGGCCGCCATACGGCCCGTCGTCCGGGTAGGAGGCGGTTACTTGGATGCCGGCACGACCCTGTTCGGTTCGTTACTTGCCTGCGTGGGCGTGCTGGGCGCGGCCCTCGTGGCATATATGGGAAAGCGGGGCGAGAACGCCCTGAACGGATTTTCGAGCCTGACCGAGAAGCTGCAGTCCGAGCGCGACCGGCTGGAACGGCAGATCGCCGAACGCGACACGCGCATCGACGAGTTGGCGACGATGCATGTCGCCGACCAGTCGGAGATCGCTCGCCTCCGCCTCGACATCGACCGACTCGGAGGGGCTCCGTGAGCAGGTTCCAACGGGTGCTCGCCGTGCGCTGGCGCAGCATGTTCCTCGTCTGTGTGCTGATCGCGCTCAGTGGCGTCGCGGTGATCCTGTGGGCGCGGATCGACGCCGGTGACCGCAGGGCCGACGAACTGCGCGCCGAGGCGGACCGGCGCGGTGACGCCGTGTCGACGCTGGCGCAGGACGTACGCGCGCTGCGCGCCCAGGTCGAGGCCGGCGGCGGCACTCCCGCGGCCCCCGACCCCTCCGACGCGGTGGACGACCTGCTCGACCGGGTGCGGGTGCCCACCGCGGCCCACGGCCGGCCGGGCGCCAAGGGCGAGCGCGGCGCCACCGGGGCGGGCGGTGAGGCCGGGGCCGGCGGGAAGCCGGGGCCGGGCGGGGAGCGCGGAGCAAGCGGATCGCGCGGCGAACCCGGGCCGCCGGGGCCGTCCGGTTCGCCGGGACCCTCGGGAGAGCCCGGCGAGCAGGGCCCTCCGGGGACCGACGGCGCGGACGGCACGAACGGGAACAACGGCGCCGACGGGGCCGGAGGACCGGCGGGGCCGCCCGGCCCCGACGGCGCCCAGGGCTATCAGGGCACCAGAGGGGACACCGGGCCCCGGGGGGAGAAGGGCGAGAGAGGCGAGAAAGGGGAGAAGGGCGACCCCGGTCCCGGCTGCCCGGACGGCTACAGCTTCCAGGCGTCCGCGAACGACCCCGACGCGCTGGTCTGCCGCAAGGCCGCGGCCCAGGCCCCGCCCGCCGACCCGTCGGGGATCCCGCCGGTGCCACCGCCGCTGTTCCGGCGCAGGCGACGGACGGTCAGCGACTAGGACCTGTCGTCAAATTCCCGACGTCCGCCCGGAGGGCGGGCCGGGCGGCGTCTGGTGCGTGCTCTCGGTGTGCCGGGCGGAAGGCCTCGTACTGGAC